>JAICYA010000130.1 GCA_025934455.1 Rudaea sp. | reverse complement strand
CGCGCGGCGAAGATCGGCGTGAGCGCCGACCGCGTGCTGTGCCTGTTTCCGATGGAGCCGCCGATTTACGCACGGCATGGCGTGGATGCACGCTTCGTCGGCCATCCGCTCGCTGATGCGTTCGCGCTGGAACCCGACCAGGCCGCTGCGCGCGCCGAACTGGGACTTCCCACCGACGCGCCGGTGCTGGCGCTGTTGCCGGGCAGCCGGCTCGGTGAAATCCACCGCCTGGGCCGCGATTTCCTGCATGCGGCGGCCATCCTGCAACGCGAACTGCCGCAGCTGCGCGTCGTCGCGCCGATGGCGAATGCCCAATGCCGCACGGCGTTTTCCGCGCTCGGACTCCAGCCACACGATTTGAGCATCATCGACGGCAAAGCGCATGCGGCGATGATTGCAGCCGATGCCGTACTGCTGGCTTCGGGAACCGCTGCGCTCGAAGCCATGCTGGCCAAGCGCCCGATGACGGTGGCTTACCGCATCGCGCCGCTCACGCATTTCATCGTGAAAACGCTGGGAATGCTGCGCACCGACGTCTATTCCCTGCCCAACATCCTCGCCGGCAGACGCCTGGTCCCGGAATTGATGCAGGATGCCTGCAAGCCGGACGCATTGGCCGCGGCCCTGCTGCCGTTCCTGCGCGCGCGCGCGGCGCCGCCGGAACTCCTCGGCGAGTTCCGGCGCCTGCACGAATCCCTGCGCGGTGGCGGCAGTGTGGCGGCGGCCGAGGCGATCGCGCAACTGTGCACTGCGTCAGCGGGCGCTCACGTCCAGCCGTTATGATGCGGCCATGAGACTGCCGCTCCCGAAACGCACGCGCATCGTCGCCGCGATTGCCGCCATCGGATTCATCGCCCTGCTGGTCGCCGGACCGTTCGCGTCGAGCGAGCGCGGCGAAATGCTGTTCGCCCTGGCGCTGATCCTCGACACCGCCCTGCTGATCGCCTTCCTGAGCCGGCGTCCGGCTTTCGCGCTGGCTGTGCCGGCCATCGTCTTCGGCGGGTTGCTGATCGCCGGCGCCCTGAAGTTCAAGTACCTGACCACGCCCCTGCTCGCGCCGGACCTGGTCTATTTCCTCAACCGCGATCTGCTCGACGTGGCCACGCGCTATCCCAGCGTGATGGCAGCGCTGATCGGCGGCGCCGTGTTGATTCCGGGCTTGCTGATCCTCGTGTGGTGGCTGGATCGGCCGCACCTGTTTGCGCACCTGCGTCCAGCGCCGCGCCGACTCGTGCAAGGCGTCGGCACGCTCGCGGCAGTGGCCCTGCTTGTCGCGGTGGACGCGCCGCGCGGACCCTTCGCCAGCGTGTTCGACAAGGGCATGTGGGCGATGATGAACGACCGCAACTACATCGTCGATTTCTTCGCCTCGTTCTGGCAGACGCAGGTCGTGATTCCGAAGCCGGCCGCCGACGCCGACAAGTCGCTGGTCTGGACGCAATCGTCCGCCGACAATCCGCCGGCTTGCGCGAAGAACCGTTGCACGACGACGAAATTCGCCAGCGCGCAGGAACATCCGGACATCGTCTCTATCCTCGAGGAGAGCACGTTCGATCCGTCCATGCTCAAGGACTGCACGATCGCGGCGCTGTGCAAGCGCAAGATGTTCGAGGCCGACGGCCGCACGCGCGCGCACGGATACGCCACGATGCACGTCTGGGGCGGCGGCACCTGGACCAGCGAATTCTCCCTGCTCACGGGGCTGGATCACCTGAGCTTCGGCGAGGCCGGACTGTACGCGCCCTACAACCTCGCGCCACGCGTCGCCTACACGCTGCCGCGCGTGTTGCACGCGGCCGGCTACCGCGTCATCGCGATCTATCCGATGACCGGGGATTTCATCAATGCGCGCAATGCCTACAAGGATTACGGCTTCGACAAATTCTACGACGGCCAGGACTACGGCCTGTCTTGGGAGTCGCCGGACAGCGACCTCGTGCAGGTCTTCGACCGCATCTACGCGCAGGAAAAGAAAACCATCGGCAAACAGCCGCTGTTCGTGATGATGCTGACCTTGCGCCAGCACGGTCCGCACATGGACCCGTTGAAAACCATGCCGGCGCCGTTCGACAAGCCGCTGTTCCCGGGGCGCTGGAAACCGAAGGATCTGGACGACTGGCTGAACCTGAATCTCGCCAATTACCTGTACCGGCTGTCCGGATCGGACGCCGCGATCACGCACATCGAGAAAACCCTGCTCGACAGCGGGCGCCCGGCCGTGTTGTTCCACTTCGGCGATCACCAGCCGTCGTTCGAAGGCGCGATTCGTGCCTTGCAGAAAATCGTGCCGCCGAGCGTGCCGGATTCGAACTTCATCACGTACTACATGCTCAAGAGCAACTACAAACCGGCGCGCAGCGGTTACAGCTATCCGGCGCTGGACATCAGCTTCGCCGGCGGCCTGATCCTCGACATTGCGGGGGTGTCGAAAGACGCCTTCTTTCAAGCCAACGCCCTGATGCGCGAGCGCTGTCAGGGCCGCTACCTCGACTGCCCGAACAAGCCACTGCTGGATTCCTACGACAACTACGTCTTCGACAAACTGCAAGCTGTGCATGAGTGAATCGTTGACCGCCGGCGTGGACGAAGCCGGGCGCGGGCCACTGGCCGGGCCGGTCGTCGTGGCCGCTGTGATTCTCGATCCGGCACGGCCGATTCCCGGGCTCGCCGACTCCAAGACGCTCAGCGCCGCGCGGCGCGAAGCGCTCGATGCGCAAATCCGTGAGCGCGCGCTGGCCTTCAGCGTGATCGAAATCGGCGTCATCGACATCGATCGTCTCAACATCCTGCAGGCCACCCTGCTCGGCATGGCGCGCGCGCTGGCCGCGCTCGCGCCGGTTCCGGAACTCGCATTGATCGACGGCAATCGGCTGCCGAAGGACCTCGTCTGCACCGCGCGTGCGATCGTGGACGGCGATGCTTTGGTGCCCGCCATCGGCGCCGCGTCGATATTGGCCAAGGTCGCGCGCGACAAAATCCTGTGCGAACTCGACGCGATCCATCCCGGCTATGGTTTTGCCCGGCACAAGGGCTATCCCACGCCGGAACATTTCGCCGCGCTGGACCGCCTCGGCCCCTGCGCCGCACACCGGCGCAGCTTCGCACCGGTGCAGCGATCCTTGTTCGCGGGATGACTTCCCGCCTGTTTCGCAACCTGGCCGTGGGCGTTACAGTTAGGCCATGCCCGAACGCCTGAAACTAGCCAACTACATCGACGGCCGCCTCAGCCCGCCGCACGGCGGTCAATGGCTCGACGTATTCGAACCGGCCACCGGCTCGCACTTTGCCGATTGTCCCGATTCGGACGCCGCGGATATCGACGCCGCCGTCGCCGCCGCAACGCGTGCGTTCCCGGCATGGTCGGCCACGCCCGTCGCACAACGCGCGCAACAATTGAACCGGATCGCCGATCTGCTCGAAGCGCGGCTGGAAGAATTCGCGCAGGCCGAATCGCGCGACAGCGGCAAACCCGTCGCGCTGGCGCGAAGTCTCGATATTCCGCGTGCGATATCGAACCTGCGCTTCTTCGCCACCGCGATTGCGCAGTTCTCGTCCGAGGCGCACGCGATGGACGGCACTGCAATCAACTACACCCTGCGCCAGCCGCTCGGCGCGGTCGCCTGCATTTCGCCGTGGAACCTGCCGCTGTACCTGTTCACCTGGAAGATCGCGCCGGCGCTGGCCGCCGGCAACACCGTCGTCGCAAAGCCTTCGGAAATCACGCCGCTGACCGCGGCCATGTTCGCCCAGGTCTGCATTGATGCGGAACTTCCGCCCGGCGTGCTGAACATCGTCCACGGCAGCGGCGCGAACACCGGTGCGGCGCTGATCAGGAATGCCGGCATCAAGGCGATCTCGTTCACCGGCTCCACGCGCACCGGCGCCGCGATCGCGGCCGCTGCCGCGCCACGCTTCGTGAAAACCTCGCTGGAAATGGGTGGCAAGAATCCCACCCTCGTCTTCGCCGACTGGGAAGCGAGCGAGAAAAACTGGGCGACGCTGGTGCGCTCGGCGTTTTCCAACCAGGGTCAGATCTGCCTGTGCGGCTCGCGCGTGCTCGTCGAGCGATCGATCTACGCGCAATTCAAGTTCGCGTTCGTGGAGAAAGTCCGCGCCTTGCGCGTCGGCGATCCGCTGGATCCTGCAAACGATCTCGGCGCGCTGGTCTCGCGCGCGCATTTCGACAAGGTCATGGGCCACATCGCGCTCGCGCGCGAGGAAGGCGGCACCATCCTGTGCGGCGGCGATGCCGTGCATGCAAAAGGCCGCTGTACCGGGGGCTGGTTCGTCGCCCCGACCGTCATCGAAGGGCTCGGCGCGGACTGCCGCACGAATCAGGAAGAAATCTTCGGCCCGGTCGCGACGCTGATTCCGTTCGACGGCGAGGACGAGGCCATCGCGCTCGCCAATGCGACGAACTACGGCCTCGCCGTGTCCGTATGGACGACGAACCTGGCGCGCGCGCACCGCGTCGGCGCACGCCTGGAGTCCGGCATCGTCTGGATCAACTGCTGGCTCAAGCGCGACCTGCGCACGCCGTTCGGCGGCGTCAAGCAATCCGGCCTCGGCCGCGAAGGCGGTGTGGATGCGCTGAGATTCTTCACCGAACCGAAAAACATCTGCATCAACCTGGAGTGAGCATGCGCAGGTTCCTTGCCCTACCGTGCAAATTGTTGATACTGACCAGCGTCGGATTCGCGCAATTCGCTGCCGCGGATACCGAACACACCACGCCGCGCGCAAGCGAAATGTCGCCGTCGGAATGGCGCAACCAGCAGCTGCGCGCAGCCGACCAGTCGGACAAGATCATGCACGACGCGCGCAAGCTGCCCGGCCTGCTCGCACAATACGTATACATGCAAGGCCGATACGACGCGAACCACGAACGCGCGTTCCAGATCATTTTCGGCCAGTACCTGTCGTGGTTCCAGACCTTCATCGGCGATTACGACGGCGCGGCGGCGAGCTTTTCCATCGCCCAGCCGGCGCAGCCTGACGATGCGCCCACGCCACTCGGCAGCGGTTGGCAGGCCAAGCCCGCCGCGGATGTGATCCTCGAGCTGGCCAAGGACCGCAAGGCGGTGTTCTTCAACGAGGCGCACAGCGCACCGGTGACGCGCACGCTGACCATCGAAATGCTGCCGAAGCTGCGCGCCCAGGGTTTCAATTACTTCGCCGCCGAAACCCTGTACCGCAACGACGAGAACCTCAACCAGCGCGGCTATCCGACACCCGACAGCGGCTTCTACATCAACGAACCGCTGTATGGCGAGATGGTGCGCACCGCGCTCAAGCTCGGTTTCAAGGTCATCGCCTATGACGTGGAAAACGCCGGCGCCGGCGATCCGCGCGAACTAGCCGGCGCGCAAAAGCTCTATCACGTCTTCAAACAGGACCCGAACGCGCGCCTGATCGTGGACGCCGGCTTCGCGCATATCCAGAAGACCGGAAAGTACCTCGGCGGCAGCAGCATGGCGGAATTTTTCGAGAAGATGTCCGGCATCGATCCGCTATGCATCGAGCAGACCATGATGATCCAGCATGCACGCCCGGATCAGGATCATCCCTACTACACCGCCATCGTCGACGCCTTCCACATGAGTTGGCCGATCGTGTTCGTCGATGGCAAGCAGACCTGGACGCTGAAACCCAAGGAATACGATTTGAGTGTGGTGTTCCCGTCCTATCCCCACAACGATATGCGCCCGGACTGGCTGGCATTGGGCGGACTGCGCACGCCTTATCCGGTCGCGGGCGACATGTGCCGTGGGCGTTTCCCCTGCCTGATAGAAGCGCACTACGCCAATGAAGGCGACGATGCCGTGGCCGCCGACCGTGCCCTGCTCAACATCATGCAGCCCGGCACGGACATGGCCGATCGCGTGCAGACCGATCCCGGCACGGTGAAAAGCCGCCTGTTCCTGCGCCCCGGCAAATACCGCATCAATGCGCTCGACCGCAGCAACCGCATCATCACTTCGCGCGAAGTGACGGTTGCCGCAGACGGCAAGGGCGGCAAGCCGTGAGCGACGGCATCCACACCGACGCCGCGCCCAGGCCCGTCGGCGCCTATCCGCACGCGCGGCGCGTCGGCAACCTGCTGTTTCTGTCCGGCGTCGGGCCGCGCGATCCGGCCACGAACGCGATCCCGGGAAATGTGTACGCCGCCGATGGCACGCTCGCCGCCTACGACATCAAGGCCCAATGCCGGCAGGTGTTCGCCAACGTGCGCGCCGTGCTCGAAGCGGCCGGCGCGCGCTGGGAAGACCTCGTCGACGTGACCGTGTTTCTCACCGACATGAAACGCGACTT
>JAICYA010000043.1 GCA_025934455.1 Rudaea sp. | reverse complement strand
GAGAAATACATCTTTCCCAACTCGATGATTCCCGCCGCGAGCCAGGTCACCACCGCCCTGGAGGACTTGTTCGTGGTCGAGGACTGGCACAACTTCGGCACCGACTACGACAAGACGCTGATGGCGTGGCTGGCCAACTTCGATGCCGCGTGGCCGGAGCTTTCCGCGAACAACCCGCGCTACGACGAACGTTTCCGCCGCATGTGGCGCTACTACATCTGCGGCTCGGCCGCGACCTTCCGCACCCGCCGCGACCAATTGTGGCAACTCACGCTGTCGCCGCGCGGCGTGCCGGGCGGCTACCGCGTGCCGCGCTGAAGCTCGTTCCCGTGCGTCCACGATTCGCGAGTACGGGAACGATTCTGAATCACGGCGTGGATGACGCTCATTTGCCGGCCAATCGTGAGGTTTGGTGATCCCGAGCCATCGCAGCCAATTCCCGTATCTGCTGCGCGGTAAGTTCGCCCCGCCCCATGATCTGCTCGTACAACGTTCGGCCGACAGCTTGTCGAAAGCGTTGATGGGCACGTTCGTATCCGACGGCGTGATCGTAGGCCGTCGCGGATGGGCCCAGCGCGATCTCGACCTCGTGGATCGTCAGACCTGTTGCCTGTGATAGCAACTCGATGGCATTCACGGGCCGCATGTTTGCACCGGCCTGGCCCGCGGTCGCGGCGGCTGCGAATCCGGCAAGAACCATAGCGATAAAGGACGTACGAAGTTTCATGACGGACCTCCGAAACCCGCAGCAGGTCTGCCGTGACGAGCATGCCGGGATGATGGGATTCGCCCGCATCCTGCGGACAGCGAGGATCGCTCCCCGCTTTCTGATTCGGCCAATCCGCGCGGGAATTACAAGTTCGATCATGCGCCGGCCGATTGCCGCAGTTCGCGTGGACGAGTGCAAAAGGCGCCCCGCCAAGCGGGGCGCCAAGAACGGACACCGGCTGGAGAGTGACGGGCGCCCGGATTACCTGACCGCGACACCGGCGGTGCTGGCCGCCGGCTGCGCGGCCACGTATTCCTGCACCACGGCTTGATAGCGGCGCTGCAGGCGGTCGACGCCGCCCGTCACGTATTCCGGATAAGGCGTGCTGGCACCAAACAGCATCCCGATTTCACGCGGACTGAAGTTGGCGCGCAGCATCTGGTTGAAAGCGTCGCAAGCGTGGCCGGTGGTGTCATTTGGCGGCGTGCATTCGGCAACGGGCGCGCCCGGAACCACGATCGGTGACAGCGAGTTGCTTTGACCGGCTGCGGACGCAGTGCCGGCGATTCCCGCAATGACGATGGCGATGGAGATTGCGCTGAGTTTCATGACATTCACCTCTGAAACCTGCAGCAGGTCTTCCTTGACGGGCTTGCACGGTGGTGTGGGTCGCCCTTCCGGTGGGCGGTGAGGGATGGTCCCTCACTCACTGGTTCCGAAAGCGTGCGTCACGATTACAGATGGCGCGGCGGAAGTCAGAACTTCTGCCGATAACTCAGCCACCAATAGCGGCCGGGAATGTCGTAGTCGGGGAAGAACGAATTCAAGGTGCTGTAGCTCCATGCGTGCGGCGGGTCGCGATCGAAGGCGTTGCGCACGCCCAGCGTGAACACGCCCTGCCACGGCGCCCGCCAGTTCGCTTCGAGATCCACGTAGGTCACCGCGCCGACGCGGTTGCGCGGCATCGGCACGTCGTTCTCCACATGGTCCGGATCGGAACACAGCGAGAGCCACGACGGATCGTGCAAGACCTGCGCGGCCCGGACTGGAGGCCGGCACGGCTCCACGATTGGCGAGAAATAGCGGCCGGTGATCGACGCGCCCCAAGCGCCACGTTGCCATGCCAGGGTGGCGACCGAACGCAAACGCCACACCACGCCATAAAGATCGTTGTCCTTGCCCGCCACGTTGCCTTGCGCAAGCGATCCATCCGGCAACAGCGCGCCGCGCGCGGATTTGCCGATGTCGCCCCAGTAGCTGATGTAGGCGTTGTCCCAGCGCAGATCGAAATCGCCGAATCGTGTCGTGCGTTTCCACGCCAGCGCGAAATCCCAGCCGTCGGTTTCGATGCCGCCGGGAATGTTGCGGGTGATCGCATCGATGTGCGCGAGCGTGCCGTCGGGGTTGCGCGTGATGTGCGAACACTCGACCGGATCGCCGGCGATGTAGCAGGCGTCCACCACGCCCTGGCCGTCGAGGTTGCCGATGGCGTTGCGGATTTCGATGCGGTACCAGTCGATGCTGACATCCAATCCCGGCAGCCAGCGCGGGCTGTAAACAAAACCGGCGGTGAGCGAACGCGAGGTCTCGGGCTTGAGATCGGGATTGCTGCCGACCGTAGTGGTGGAATTGTAATAAGGCGATACGTCCGCGGGCACGCCGGCGGCCCGGCAATGCGCTGCGACGGCGGGCGGCGGCACGTAATCGATATCGGGGTCGATGGCGCAGTCGTCGGATACATTGGTGGGCTGGTAAACGGCGCCGCCCCAAGCTTCGAAGATGCTGGGCGCGCGGAAGCCCTGCGACCAGGTGGAACGGAACAGCAGATCGTCCACCGGCTTCCAGCGCAGGCCGATTCGCGAATTGTCGGTGCTGCCGAACCGCGAATAATCCGACCAGCGCGTGGCGAGGTTGACATCCAGTTCGCGCGCGAACGGCTTCCGCGCGATCAGCGGAATGTCCATCTCGGCGTAAGCCTCGTTGACCGCGTAGCCGCCTTCGGTGGGGTCCTCGGTGAGGCCGGTGCCGTTGGCGCGATTGGAAGCGATCAGCGGATCGGGTTCTTCGCGGCCGCGTTCCAGCCGGCGCTCCAGCCCCGCGGCGAAGCCGAGCGGACCGGCAGCCAATTCAGCGATCGTGCTGGTGACATGAAAATCCAGCGCATCGGAAACCGCGCGCTTGCGGTTGGTCACGTCCACGTCAACATAATCGAGCATGGCCTGCGTGTAGCGGCCCGGCCCGGTGAACAGGTCCAGCGGCACGCAGCCTTCGATCACGTCGTCCGGCGTGCCGCAGCGCGCGACGCCGCTGGAATCGCGGAACGAAGGTCCGACCGCCAGCGCGAGCTTTTCGTTGTCGGCGTAGGGCGAACCGAATTCGATCTGATGCGCGAGCGTGCGCGTGGCATCCACGCCCCAATCCCAATCGCGCGAGAATGCGCTGAACGCACCATCCAGGCCGAGATGGATGCGGGTGGTGTCCACCGTCTGCACGAAGCGGCGCGGCATGCTGTCCGGCCAACGGGTGGAGACGCTCACCGGAACCCCGAACGGGTTGTAAACGTTGGCGGGAGAAACATCGAATCCGCCGCTGAAGGGATCGCTCGAAAAGACCACCACGGGCGGCGCGAGTTGCTGCGCCGAGCGGCGCTGGTTGAACAGCGCGTCTGCCGAGAACGCCAGGGTCGGCGAAAACTCCCAGCGGAACTGCGCGAAACCGGCCTTGCGTTCCTGCGGTGTCTGCAGATAGTTGTAGGGAATGAAGTCGTAGGTGTTGTCGGTGGCATTGCTGTAACGCCGGAAATCATCCGGCGAAGTGCCCGTACGACCCGGGATCAGCACGAATCGTGGTCCGCCGTCGGGCACGAAGAAGACGCCATATTGACTCGCGGAGGTTCCAATCACGCCGGCTGGCAGGCCGGGCGCAGGCACCGAAGAAATCTCCCGGGTGCCGGCGAAAATCGGATCGTCCTTGCCGTATTCGAGGCCGAACGAAGCGTTCCATCGCTTGCCGCTGCGGCCGAAGCTGAAATCGGCATGCCGGCTGAACCCGTCGCCGTGATCGGTCTCGCCTGCGTACACGCCGAATTCGGCGCCGTGGAAATCCTTGCGCGTGATGATGTTGATGACGCCGCCGATCGCATCCGAACCATAGATGGCGGATGCGCCGTCCTTCAGCACTTCGATGCGTTCGACCAGCGCCAGTGGGATCGCCGAAAGATCGACCGCGCCGTCCACCGCCGAAACCCAGCGATGGCCGTTCACCAGCACAAGCGTTCGGTTGGCGCCCAGACTTCGCAGGTTGACGCGCAGTTCGCCGGTGCCCCCATTGTTGATGTTGCGATTGAGCGTCTGGCCATTCGCCACGATCAGCGACTGCACGATATCGGCCACGCCGGTGAGGCCGGTACGCAGCAGTTCCGGACGCTTCAGCACCACCACCGGGTGTTCGGTCTCCATGTCCACGCCACGGATGTGCGTGCCGGTGACGAAGATGGTCTGCAGCCGCTTCGGCTCCGGCGCGTCGTCCGGCGTCGCGCCGTGCACGCGCGCGCTCGCGCAGGCGCATGCGACGCACAACGCCAGCATCGTTTTCGCGCGGAGGGGCGAACGCTTCACCGCCGCCTCCGCTCGTCATTGCCGGTGCCGCCGGCGGCACGCTCCAGCGTCACCGCGTAGAACAACGGCGCCTCCATCGGCCCGTCGGCGACGTCCAGGCGCAGGCCGCGGATCGGACCGGTATCGGGCGGGACATCCAGCGCCACGGCGTACGTGGATGAATACCATTGCATCGGATCGCCGCCGGCGCGGATGCTGGAACTGTCGGTCCCGGTCAGCGCGATGCGCGTACTCGCGGGAACCGCCTTCGGATTTCTGTAGTGAGTGACCACATCGCGCACGGTGCGGACGTCGAGCCGGGTTTCGCGCCCGTCCGCACCGATCAGCACCACGTGGGCGAAGTCGCGCGGCGGCAACCCCTTGTTCATCGGAATGTGCATGAAGGCCAGCAGGTGCACGCGGATGGCATTCACGTCGTCCACCGGCACCACCCCGCTGGAACGATGCTCGGGATACAGCGCCACCGCGGTGCCGCCGCCGCTCAGCTGCACGCCGCCGTCAACGCGGTAATCCACCCCGAGCAGGCGCTGGATGCCGGTCGCCAGCATGGGCTGGTCGCCGCCGGCGAATGGCTCCGACCAAGTCACGCCCACCAGCGGCACGTCGATCGCGCGAGCGAGATCGAGCGGCACGTAGCGCGGCTCGACGCCGGCGTTCGCGGCCGGCGCGAACACGACCGGCTTGTCCGAAACCGGCGATGCGCGCTGTGATGTTGCGGCGACCGGCGCCGGATCCGCGCGCAGCGCTTCGAGGTCGTGGTCCGTCAGAGGCGCGTCGGGGTCGAGCACATGCGCCAGTCGCGCGAGGTCCGCGGCATCCGCGGCCGCGCGCGGCAATTCCCAGAACAGCCAGCGATGGTTGATGGTGCGCGCGAGCAAACGCGTGCCATCGGGCGAAAACGCCAGCGTCGCGATCGCATCGTCCCCGGCGATCGGCGCGGTGAGCGGCGCGGACAGGCGTCGGCCGCCGCGCGCGTCCAGCAGGTGCACGGCGTTGCGGGTCGCGATCGCGGCGCGTTCGCCATCGGCGCTCACCGCGAAGTCGTGCATCGGCTCGGCGATCGCCTCGCCCACCGCAGCGGTCCTGCGGCCGTCCGCGTCGATGTCGATCAGCGCCTCGTTGCCGCCCTGGTGCACGACCAGGCCATCGCCGCGCGCCATCAGCACCGCCGTCTGCCGCAGATTCGCCGACCCGGAGACGGGACGCTCGCGACAGCTTTCCAGATCCAAGTGGCGCAGCGCCATCCGCGAATCGTCCGTGTCGACGCCGTACCAGGCGCTGCGTCCGTCCGCGGCCAACGCCGAACCTTCGACGTTCGCCACCTTGAGTGCGCATGCAGGGCGGCCGTCGTCGAGCACGATCCAGAGAAATTCTGTCGGGCGGGTGCGGCTCCAGCTCGCCACCAGCGCATGCCGGCCCTGCGGATCGATCTTGAAATCCTGCAAGGCATCCACCTGCACCGGCTTGCCGAGCCGGGCGCCGTGCGCGAGATCGATGCGATGGATCGTTTCGCGCCGTTCGCCGTTTGCGTAGTCATTGGTAGTCACCACCAGCACCGGCGCGGCCTGCGCCAGCGCGACCCGCTGCGGCGACTGCGGCAACACCACCGGGGCGCCGCGCAACTGCCAGGTTCGTGCATCGATCACGCGCACGGTGCGGCCCGCAATCGTGACCAGCGAATCGCCATCCGGCGCGAGTTCGGCAAACGCGACCGGTTCGGGATGCCGCAGCGGCGGCGACAGCGGCGCACCCGAAGCGACATCCAGCACGCGCACCGTGGCACCGTCCACGGCGACCAGGCGCTGGCCATCGAAGGTCTGCACTGGCGGCTGCAGCGGCGCCGCTTGCGCCTCGCGCAGCGGCGAGGACGGCAGCCGCCATACCTCCGCGATGTTCTGGCGGGCGGCCGTGACCAGCCGGCGCGCCGGCACCGACGCGTCGAACGCGATGCCGAACGGCGTCCTGCCATGCAGGCGCGCGGCGCCGGGCACGGCTTCGTTGTTGAAGGGCGCGTGCGGCGCCAGCGTCGCGTACGCCACCTGCGAAGTGCCGCTGTCGGAAACGCCGCCGCCGAACACCGTGTCGCCCGCAAAGCGGATTACCGCGGCGCCTGCGTTGCGCGCGAAATGCAGCGGCGCCGACCGCGACGCACGCGATGCTACGTCCCACGTCCACAGTTGACCGTTCTCGTCGATCGCGGCGAGCGTGCGATCGTCGTCGCTGAATTCGACCCGCACCACGCGCGCGGCCGGGCCGGACTCCAGATTCGCCGCACTGCCGTCTCGCACCGTCACCAGGCGCACCACACCATCCACGCTGCCGAGCGCCAGCCAGCGCCCGTCGTGGCTGAACCGCCACGCGCGCACCAGGCTCGTTTGCGGCAACCGCAATTGCCAGCGCGGCTTCAGGCTGGGCACGTCGTAGAGCGCCAGGTGCGTGCTGTCGCGAGTGCCGAACCAGGCACTGCCATCGGGCGCCGGCAGCCACAGGTCGGCGGCAAGCGTGGTGTCGACCCGGTGACGCGGACCGACGGGCTTCCAGCCATCCACTTCGTAGAACTGCGCGGCGTCCGGCCAGCGTAGCGACGAGTCGGAGCGGAAACGCACCAGCGCGTGCCTGAGTGCATCGTCGTAGACGATGTCCGCCCGCTTCTCCGTCAACCCCTTCGGTTCCAGCACGTGGCCGTCGCGCGCATCGATCGCGATCATGTCCGAGTAGCGCGGCGCCGGTACCACCGGCTGTTCGATCAGCGACACCAGCAGGAAACGGCCGTCGGCGCTGTAGTGCAGGCCGCTGTGCGGCGCGCCGGCGTCGCCGTAGGCCATCAGGAAGGTGCGATTTTCGGTGGACGCCGACCAGGTTTCGCGCCACGTCTGCATGTCGTACTGGTGCACGAAGCGTTCGGGGCCGCCCGTATTCCAGTCGGAGGTCGCCAGCGCGAAGTACTTTCCGTCCGGTGCGATCGCGACCGAGCTGATGGTCTGCCCGGCAGGCACGCGCACGAATCCCGCGGGTTGCGGCGCGTTGGCGAGAATGGTGCCGATCCGCTGGCGCTCGATCGCGGCCTGGCCGGTGTCGCCGGCCGTTTCCATCTCGACGAGGTTGGCGACCAGCGGACGCAGTCCGCGAAAACCGTCGCCATCGGCGAGCGCCTGCTGCGCGGTCTGCGCACGGGTGGCCCACAGGTTGTCGCGCGCCGCCCCGGCGCTTGCCTCGGCGCGGCGCCACTGCTGGGTGGTCGCGATCAGGCCGCAGACCAGGATCGCGAACGCCAGCAATCCGGTCGCGGCCAGTTTCGGTTCGCGCCGCGCCCAGCGCGAGACGCGCTGCATCGCGTTCAACGGACGCGCCTGCACCGGCCGACCTTCGACGAAGTGCGCCAGGTCGTCGGCCAGCGCACGCGCGGACGGATAGCGCTCGGCGGGATCGCGGTTGAGGCAGCGCAACACGATAGCCTGCAGGTCGAGTGGCAGCGAAGGTTCCCAACGCCGCGGCGCGCGCACCTGGCCCTGCAGCACCAGGTTCACGGTGTCGCGCGCGGTTTCCGCGCGGAATGGCGGACGCCCGGTCAGCAACTCGTAGAGGATCGCGCCCAGGCCCCAGATGTCAGTGGCTGCGGTGAGCTTGTGCGCGCGGACCTGCGCCTGCTCGGGCGCCATGTACGCGGGCGTGCCGGAGACTTCGTCGTTGTCCACGGCCAGCGCGCTTTCCAGCCGCCGCGCGAGGCCGAAGTCGGCGACGTACGGCGTGCCTGCCTCGTCCAGCAACACGTTCGCGGGTTTCAGATCGAGGTGCAGCACGCCGAGGCTGTGCGCGTAATCGACGGCCTCGGCGATGGTGCGCATCAGCGCGGCCGCCGCGCGCGGCGTGTATTTCGCGCCATGCCGCAGCCGCGACGAAAGGCTCTCGCCGCGCACCAGCCGCATGCTGAAAAATTGCAGGCCCTCGAAACTCCCGACTTCGTAGATCGTCACGATGTTCGGATGCTGCATGCGCGCCGCGTTCTGCGCCTCGCGCTCGAAGCGCGCCACGAACTCGCGCGACGCCCAGGGCCCGGCGGAGAGCAGCTTGATCGCGACCTCGCGATCGAGCGAAAGCTGCAGCGCGCGATAGACCACGCCCATGCCGCCTTCGCCCAAATGTTCCAGCAATTCGTAATCGCCGAAGTGGCGCTGCGCGGGATCGGAAAGATCCAGCTCCAGCGTCTCGGCCGGCATCAGCGCGAGGTGCCGTGCCTGGGTGAGGTCGGTGGTGCGCGTGAAACTGCCGAACGCGAGCTCCGCCAAGCCGCGCGCATGCTCCAGCGGAGATTCGCCGTTCGATCCTGACTTTTCACGCGGTGGCAGCAGCGTTTCCATCGCTCATGACCCTCGATCGAGCGCAGCCAGCAACGCCTGCTGCTCGGCGGCCAGTTCCGCCGCCGAGGTCACGGTGTCGGCCAGTTCCTCGCGGACCAATTCGCGGAAACGCTGCCGCAGGCGCTTCAGCGCCATCACCAGCGCGAGCGGGCGAATCGACAGCTTGTGGCTGAGTTCGTCGTACTGGCCCGGCAACGGTTCGCGCGTGAGGAACGGTTCCAGCGCCTCGCACATGTCGAGGTGTCCGGTCTGGCGCGCTTCGGCGCGCAGCCGCTTCAAGCCGCGCGACAACACTTCCAGCGCGAAGCTGCGCCGGTAGGCCTGCTCGGGCGATTCGTCCGGCCGGTGTTCGCTACGGTTGCGTGATTCCAGTTCCGGCAACGGCGGCGCCTCGGGCACGCCCTCTCCGCCCGCAAGCTCGCGCCACTCGCCGGCGAGAAAGGTGTTGAGGCGCGCCAGCAACCATTCGCGAAACCGGCCGGGCGGCGCGTTGCGGTGGTCGCGCAAATCCGCGGCTACCTGCTGCAGGAAAACCTGCGTGATGTCTTGCGCGATTTCCTGCGCATGGCCACAGCGCCGCACGTAGGCGTAAACCGGATACCAGTAGCGCAACGCCAGTTCGGCCAGCGCGTCGCGCGCATCGCCCGCGCGCGTCGCCTGCAGCCTGCACACCATCGACCAGCGCGTCTGGGTGAAATCCGCGAGCGTGTGGTCTGCGGCTGGGCTCATGATCCTGGATTCGCGTATCGCATTGGTGAGCCATTCGGGAAAACCGGGCGGCGATTACGGCCGGTTGATCGCGGCCAGCGCCTGCGTCGACCCGCGCAAGGTGCGCAATTCTTCTTCGAGCTCCGCGCGGTTCGAAGTGGTTTCGCTCAATTCCTCTCGCACCAGTTCGCG
>JAICYA010000074.1 GCA_025934455.1 Rudaea sp. | reverse complement strand
AGATGCCGGCGGAAGGCGTTCGTATACTCTTCCACTTTTGCGGAATGTGCGGGTCCGCCCGGCGGACCGCCGCTGTTGTTGATCAAGATCTGTACCGGCCTGGCACGCGCAAGATTTTCGATCGCAGCGCCGAATGCAGCCGTATCGTCCGCGTCCGTCGCGATGCTGGAATGCGTTTGTGCCGGATGCGCTTTCGGCAAAAAATCCACGACGGCTTGCAGCGCTTCGCGCGATCGCGCCAGAACCGTGACATCGGCGCCGAGTTGCGCCAGTTCGATGGCGGTGGCGCGGCCGATGCCCTGCGAGCCGCCGCAGACGAGCGCATGTCTGCCGGCAAGATTCAGCTCCATCAGGCATGTCCCCGGGCGCGTTTTTCCGTCATCAGCGGCAATAATTCCTCGTCGTCTTCGGCTTCCGGCGGCGCGAAGGAATCCAGATCGAACCCCAGCAGCGTGGCGTCGTCTTCGTCCAGTCCGTCGAAAGCGCGGAATTCGGCGTCGAGCAATGCGGCGCGTGCGCTGTCCTCGTCGTCGTAGACCAGCGTTTCGCCGCGCGCGTCGAATACTTCGGCGTTGCCCGAATCGCGCACGCGCAGGCGCGCCCACACGAGCATGTCGCCCAATGCGGCAAGCCACCAGTCCTCGCGGACGCCAGCGTTCGGAGAGTCAGGCATCGTCATGCGTGTTTCCCGGCAGAGGGTCGTATTTTGGCCCTGCCGGCGTGTCGCCGAGGCTCTTGACATGTCCGGACAATAATTCCAGAATTTGTCCGGTCTTTCGTTAAAGCGCAGTTGGCCGGTCTGTTACAGGGTGGCCGACAGGGACGCGACAAGGAGTGTTTCATGCATGTGCTCATTACCGGTGGCGCCGGTTTCATCGGTTCGCATCTCGTCGGCCTGCACCTGGAGCGTGGCGACCAGGTGCATGTCGTCGACGACCTTTCCACCGGCCTGCGCGAGAATCTCGCCGAGTACGAGGATTTGCCGAATTTCCGTTTCGACGAAGCCGACGTGCTGGTCTGGGACAAGCTCGAACATGCGGTCGGATGGGCCGACCGAGTCTACCATCTGGCCGCGGTCGTGGGCGTCTACCGGGTCATCGCCGAGCCGACCAAGGTGCTGGCCACGAACATCGCCGGCACCGAACGTATGCTGCGCGCTGCGCATTCCGGCGGCTGGAAGCCGCAGGTCGTGATCGCGTCGAGTTCTGAAGTCTACGGTCACAACGACGAACAGGTTCTCCACGAGGACCAGGATTTGACCGTGAGCACGCGCGCCGGCACACGCTGGGGCTACTCGGTGAGCAAGATTGCCGACGAGGCGCTGGCCCTTTCTTATGCGCAGCGTTTCGGCATTCCATCGGTCGTCGCGCGTTTTTTCAACACCGTCGGACCGCGCCAGATCGGCCGTTATGGCATGGTCGTGCCGCGCTTCGTCGCACAAGCCGTGCGCAACGAGCCGATCACCGTGTTCGGCGGCGGCACCCAGACGCGGTCGTTCTGCGACGTGCGCGACACCGTGGTGGCGCTGGACGCGCTGGCCGGGCGCATTGGGCGCAAGACCGAGATCGTCAACGTCGGCAACGACCGCGAAATCCGCATTGTCGACATGGCCGAACTCATCGTGCGTCGCGCCGGCAGCCTTTCGCAGATTCGCCATGTCAGCTTGCGCGACGCCTACGGGGAGGATTTCGAGGACATCCGCCGGCGCCGTCCGTCGCTGGAAAAGCTGCGCGGACTGACCGGATTCAACCACCGCTACACGCTGGAGCAGACGATCGACGACCTGGTCGCGATCGAACGGCAGCGTCTGGAGAAGGAACGCAATGGCCACAGCACCCTGGTTCGTCCTCAGTCCGAACGCGCTGCTTAGCACGATCGGCCTGATCCGCGGGCCCGACAAAACCGTACCCACGCCGGCCGAGGACTGGCGCACGGCGACGGTCGACGTCGTCATCCCGGCGTACAAGGAAGAGGACAATATCGTGCATTGCCTGGCGTCGGTCGCGCGCCAGACCGTGCGCCCGCGCAACGTGATCCTGGTCGAGGACGGCGCGCAGGATCGCACCGTTCCGCGGGCGCGCGAATACGCGCAGGCGGCCGGTTTGAACCTGACTGTGATCGAACGGCGCTCCTCGATCGGCAAGACGCCGACGATCAAGCGCCAGGCGCGCGAGTTCGATTCCGACGTCGAATTCATCCTCGACGGCGACACCTTCCTCGAATCGCCAGACTACATTGAGCGCTGCGTGCAGGAGCTGTACCAGGGCGTCGGCATCGCCAGCGCCTGCGGCACGATCCTGCCGATGCGCCCGCAGGACCGCCATGCGCTGGCCCAGACCGAGGAGTTCCGGCGCTGGCACGGCGCGCCGACCTACGACGATCCCCACGCACGGCGCGGCGCCCTGCACGCGCTGTGGTGGTGGATCACCAACACCTACCGCAGCTGCCTGTACACGTTCCTGCAGCGCTTCGTCTACGTCGGCCAGATGGTGTTCTTCGGCAGCATCACCAATCCGGTCGGCTGTGCGGTCGCTTACCGGCGCCGCTACATCAAGGACCTGTTCGACCGCTACGAACCGATCTTCGGCGATGACCTGACCAATTCCGAGGACATCTTCATCGGCTTCGCCCTCAACAACGAGGGCTATCGCAATGTCCAGTTGCAGAACGTGACCGCACGCTCCGAGGAACCGGAAGTGCAGCGCCTGCCGCGGCAGATATACCTGTGGTCGTCGTCGTTCCTGCAAAGCTGCTACTACTTCGATGCGCTGCTGCGCACGCCGTTCAAGTCGCTCAAGCTGTGGCGCAAGAAGCGCCACGAGGAAGCCAGCGGCGCCGCCCAACGCGCCGCCGAGATGCGCAAGATCAAGGAACAGTACCGGCAGCCGTTCGGCGAGCAGTACACGCGCGATTTCGGCCGCCCGATCGGCTGGACGATGTTCATGTCGGCGTTCGAGAAGATCGGTTTCCCGACCGCGCTGATTGTGATGCTGGTGCTGCGCCTGTGGGAGCCGCTCGCGATCACCATCATCGCCGAGGCGGTCGTGTCGCTGGCGGTGCTGGTCGCGGTGGCGCGCGGTGAACGCATCCGGATGTTCTTCAAGGGCATCCTGATCACGCCACTGCGCTATTTCCTGATGCTCATGGATTTCGTAACGATCCTGCGTTTCGCCACCGACCTGTGGATCACCGGGAACCGCAAATGGCGCAAATGAACAAGAATCGGCTTGCCCTGGCCCTGTGTGCGCTGCTTGCCGCGGGTATGGCAGGCGCGGCGCAACCGCCCGCCGCGGCGATCGCCGCCGAGGGCCGCGACGACTGGGCGGCGGCGGCGCAGATCTACCGCGAAGCGCTGCGCACGCAGCCGGATGACGCCGCGCTGTGGCGGCGACTGTCCCAGGTCGAAGCGCGGCAGCAGCACGCCGAAGCCGCGGCGCAGGCGCTGGACCGTGCCGCCGCGCTCGTGCCGCGCGATGCGCAGGCCCAGGCCGAGGACGCGCATGCCTGGAGCGTCGCCCAGCAGCCGCACAAGGCGCTCGCCGCGATCCAGCGCGCGCTCGCGCTGGCGCCGGACAACGTCGATTACCTGCTCGCGCAATCGCAGCTCGCCAACTGGACCAGCGATTACGCACTGGCGGAAAAGAGCCTGGCCCGCATCCACGTGCTGGCGCCACAACGCACCGACGTGCTGGCTGCGGTGGCGCGCAGCGCCGCCTGGCACGGCGACCTGACGACGGCGATCCGGACCATGCGGCGTTACCTGGACAACTATCCCAAGGACAAGGACGCCTGGCTCGACCTCGCGCGCTTCCACGCCTGGCGCGGCGATTATCCCGGCGCCGCCGAATCGCTTGTCGACTATCGCCAGCGCTTCGGCGAAGACGAGGGCGAGCGCGCCCTGCTCGCGCGTGTCGACGCCTGGGCGGGGCGGCGGCACGAGGCGCTGCAATTGAACACGCCGCTGCTCGCGGCCAAGCCGGACGACTACGAGCGCAACTACACGCAGGCGATCGCGCTGTATCAGGGCCAGGTGCCGCGCCAGGCGCTGCCCTACGTGGCGCAGGCGCAGAAACTCAAGCCCGATGCCGCGGAAACCGTGGATCTGGTGCGCACCGCCGACCAGCATGTCAGTTCGTACGTGGACGTCCCGTTGTGGCGCAGTTGGGATTCCCAGGACATCACCATCCGCCATCTGCAGGCCGGACTGGACTGGTGGCTCGCCGACACGACCACCGTTATGCTCGACGCGGGCTGGAATCGCTACGGCGCGCCACTCGGCAGTCAATTCGCGTCTGCCGGCGGCACCGACCACGTCAACGAGTCGCGCCTGCGCGTGGGCCTGCGCCATGCCTTCGACGAGGACTATGCCCTGGAGGGCTGGATCGGCGATTCGCATATGGATCAGGGCGGCGGCAGCACAGGCATCGGCAGCCTGGCGTTGCTCGCCCAGCCAGGCGATGCGTGGCGCTGGCGCGCGCAACTGGAACGCGACCGCGTCGGCATCTCGCCGCTGGCCGCTTCGCTCGGCATCGATCGCAACGGCGGGGTTGTCGAGGGCTGGTGGACGCCCGACCTGCGCTGGACGCTGGACGCCTACGCGCGCCACGACGAGTATTCCGATTCCAACCAGCGCGACGAGGTCGCCTTCGCGCTGCGCCGCGCGACCGTGCGCAACGGCTGGCTCAATCTCGACCTGGGGGTTTCGGGCCAGTGGTTCGGGTTCGACCGCGATCCGCATGACGGCTACTACGCGCCGAGCAGCTACCGCCGCGTCGCCCTCACCGGCGGCGCGTATTTCCACATCAGCGACGACGTCGGCCTGGGCGTGCAGGCCGCGCTCGGCGTACAGCGCGATGAAACCCTGCGTGACTGGAAAAGCGCCAACGATCTGAGCGCCGACTTGGCCATCGGCATATTCGGCGACTGGAAGCTGCATCTGGGCGCCGGGTACTCGCAACGCCGCCAGGAAAGCGGCGGCTATGGCGCCCACATCGTCAGCCTGACGCTGCAGCGGAACTTGTAGCCGGATCAGAACTCCGCGCTGCCCGGCACGCGCGGGTAGGGGATCGCGTCGCGGATGTTGGAAAGACCGCAGACGTATACGACGAGGCGCTCAAAGCCCAGGCCGAATCCCGCATGCGGCACGCTGCCGTAGCGGCGGAAGTCGCGGTACCACTGGTAGTGCGCCGGATCGAGGTTGAACTGACGCATGCGTGCATCGAGCACGTCCAACCGTTCCTCACGCTGCGAGCCGCCGATGATCTCGCCGATGCCTGGCGCGAGCACGTCCATCGCGGCGACGGTCCTGCCATCGTCGTTCAGGCGCATGTAGAACGCCTTGATCGCCTCCGGATAATTCATCACCACGACTGGGCGGCCGACGTGCTTCTCGGTGAGGTAACGTTCGTGTTCGGTTTGCAGGTCGTGGCCCCATTCGACCGGGTAGTCGAATTTCTGTCCCGACTTTCTCAGGATGTCGACGGCATCGGTGTAATTGATGCGCTCAAAGGGTGCTTTCACGAATTCCTCAAGGCGCGTGATCGCGGTTTTTTCCTGGCGCTCGGCAAAGAACTTCATGTCGTCCATGCGTTCGTCGAGCACGGCCTTGAAGATGTACTTGAGGAAATCCTCGGCCAGCGTGGCGTCGTCGTTCAAATCCGCGAACGCGATTTCCGGTTCGATCATCCAGAATTCCGCGAGATGCCGCGTGGTATTCGAGTTCTCCGCGCGGAAGGTTGGACCGAACGTGTACACCTTGCTCAAGGCGAGGCAGTAGCCTTCGACGTTGAGCTGGCCCGAGACGGTCAGGTAGGTTTCCTTGCCGAAAAAATCCTTGTGGTAATCGATCGCGCCGGATTCCTGATTGCGCGGCAGGTTGACCATGTCCAGCGTGGAGACGCGGAACATCTGGCCGGCGCCTTCGGCATCGGACGCGGTGATGATCGGCGTGTTGATCCAGAAGAAGCCGCGCTCGTGGAAATAGCGGTGGATCGCCTTGGCGATGCAATCGCGTACGCGCGCGACCGCGCCGAACGTATTCGTGCGTGGGCGCAGGTGCGCGACCTCGCGCAGGTATTCCATGGTGTGCGCCTTAGGCTGGATCGGATACGTTTCCGGATCGTCGACCCAGCCGACGACCTCGACCTTCGATGCCTGGATCTCGAAGCTCTGGCCCTTGCCCTGCGATTTCACCAGCGTGCCGGTGGCGATCACGGCGCAACCGGCGGTCAGCTTCGCCACTTCGTCCGCATAGTTCGGCAGCGAATTCTGCGCGACGACCTGGATGGGATCGAAACACGAACCGTCGCTCACGTTCACGAACGACAGCCCGGCTTTGGAATCCCTGCGGGTGCGCACCCAACCCTTCACCGTGACTTCGCCGCCTTCCGCGACCGAACCCGATAACGCGTGCTTGACGCTGACCGCACTCATGCCTTGATATTCCTCGAGAAAACGCCATGTTCCCGTGCACGACGGGTTGCAAATCATAACGGATTGCTACAATGACGGGCATGAACATCCAACTCACACCCGCTGCGCGCGAGCGCATGCGCAGCTTTCTCGCCGCCAAACCGGACGCGGCGGGCGTGCGTTTCGGCGTGCGCAAGACCGGTTGTTCCGGTTACGCGTACGAAGTCGAAATTGCCGACCGCATCGGCGAGGGCGATCAAGTCGTCGAACAGGATGGCATCCGGCTCGTCGTGGATCGCAAGAGCCTGCCATTCGTCGACGGCACGCAGATCGACTTCGCGCGCCAGGGTTTGAATGCCGCGTTCGTGTTCAGCAATCCCAACGTCACTGGCGAGTGCGGTTGCGGCGAGAGCTTCACCGTCGACGCACAGAATTGATCGTTTGTGCTTGAGTGCCGGCGTCGCTGCCGGTACACTGCGCGCCCTGCGCCGGGGTAGCTCAGCTGGTAGAGCAACGCATTCGTAATGCGTGGGTCGGGGGTTCGATTCCCTTCTCCGGCATATTCCCCTTGGACGGTTAGCTCAGCGGTAGAGCATTGCCTTCACACGGCAAGGGTCGCAGGTTCGATCCCTGCACCGTCCACCATGTTCAAGTGTTTGCCGACCCTGCCATCCTATTTTCGTTTGGCGGTCTTCTTCCTCTGCGCCGCGGCTTCACGCCGCTGATCCTTGAGCGCGGTTTCGTACTCGCCGACAGCCTTGGCCAGCGCGGTCGAGTTCTCGCCCTTGCGCAGTCCCTTGGCGGTCAGCGCCTTGCGCATGCGCTTGATCAGATCGAAATCGTGTTCGTCGCGATACGGTTTCAGATCAAGGTCTTTCGGCACTTTCTTCAGGCGTTCGTCACCGACAGTCTTGACGTATTTCTGCATGAAGCGGTCGTAGTCGCGCCAGAGGATTCCGTCGGCGCGGATCAGTGCCTCCTCGGCACGCGTGGCGATCTGGTGGGCATGCAGATAGTGCAGGCCGAGCTGGTCGATGAGCGTCTTTTCGACTTCCTCGTGCATGATGAGGTAGCGCGCCACGTCGATCTTGCGGCCTTTGTAATTCATCACGCGCGGCAGATGACGATCGATGTAAATCGTCTGCCCATCGACGCTGTAGCCGGCGAGGTAGGGGATGTCGTGAGTGCGGTCGAGACGTTTGACTCGGCGCAGGATGGCGTCCATGGCACGGTCCAGCATGAGGCTGGATACATACCAATCGGGAATGTGCAGTTTCTTGTGCGGAGAGCTGGGGTGGCAGCCACAGGCGGGCATCGAAATCTCCTTGAATTCGATCATTCCCCAGAGTCGTTACCTTACCCCACGACCATCCGATTGGCGTGTTGCACTGCCGCATTATGGCAAAGTACAGAATTCGTACTTTTGTAAATTTTAGGTTATAGTCAAAGCGCTGTGCTTGCACGGTTGGTCATTGTGCGCGAGTCACGGACGGGTCTCCCCTCCGCAACGTCGGCGAAGGATTTTCCGGCAATCCAGTAAAGCGGACCGCGTGTTGCGCGCGAGTCCATGTATGGT
>JAICYA010000403.1 GCA_025934455.1 Rudaea sp. | reverse complement strand
GCTGCTGATCGGCTGGCGCGAGTGGATATCCCTGCCGCAGCTAGGGCTGACGGCGATCAAGGCGAAGATCGATACCGGCGCACGCTCGTCTTCGCTGCACGTGGCCGCATTGGAAACGTTCGAGCGCGACGGCAGTACGTGGTTGCGCTTCGCGGTGACACCGCGACGGCGCAGTGCGCGTACGGTGTACTGCGAGGCGCCGGCGCTGGAGCGCCGCAAGGTGACCGATTCCGGAGGAAATTCCGCCGAACGCTGGTTCATCCGCAGCACGATCGTGCTTGGCGACGCGCGCTTTGACGCGGATATCAACCTCAGCGACCGTGGCGGCATGTTGTTTCCGATGCTGCTCGGACGCACGGCGCTGCGCGGGCGTTTTCGCATCGATACGGACCTGTCGTGGGTGTGCGGGCGCCGCAAGCGGAGTGCCCGCACATGAAGATCGCCATTCTCTCGCGCAACGCCAAGTTGTATTCGACGGCGCGCCTGGTCGAGGCCGCGCGCACGCGCGGTCATCGCGTGCGCGTGCTTGACCCCCTGCGCTGCTACATGCGCATTGCGCCGGGCGATTTCGCGGTGCACTACAAGGGTCGTGCGCTGGCCGACTACGACGCGGTGATTCCGCGTGTCGGCGCCTCGATCACGTTCTACGGCACGGCGGTGCTGCGTCAGTTCGAGATGATGGGCGTGTACACGCCCAATTCCTCGGACGCGATCCTGCGCGCCCGCGACAAGCTGCGCTGCCTGCAGATGCTGGCGCGCGAGAATATCGGCCTGCCCACCACCGTGTTCGGCGATTTTCCCGACGATACGGCGGACCTTCTGGCCATGCTCGGCGAACCGCCGCACGTCATCAAGCTCAATGAGGGCGCGCAGGGCAATGGCGTGCTGCTCGCGGAAAAACGCTCGGCGTCGCAGGGCATGATCGAGGCGTTTCGCGGTTTGTACGCGAATTTCCTCGTGCAGGAATTCATCCGCGAAGCGCGCGGCGCCGACATCCGCTGCTTCGTGGTGGGCGGGAAAGTGGTGGCGTCGATGCGCCGGCAGGCACGTGCCGGGGAGTTCCGTTCGAATTTGCATCGTGGCGGTTCGGCGACGCCGGTGAAGTTGAGCCAGAGCGAAGTCGACACGGCCCTGCGCGCCGCGCGCACGATGGGCTTGAACGTGGCCGGCGTTGATCTGCTGCGTTCGCGGCGTGGCCCGCTGGTATTGGAAGTCAATTCCTCGCCGGGACTGGAAGGCATCGAAGCCGCCACCGGCGTGGACGTGGCCGGCGAGGTGATCGAGTACCTGGCGCGGCGCGTGCGCAAGCGCCGGATGCGCAAGGATTGACCGCGCCGCTCGGTCTACGAAAATCATCGTTGACAGCCCCATTCCGGCTATGTACGATAAAAAACGTACATCTCGTACCCAAACAGGAAACCGCAATGAACCGTTCCATGATGTTCGCTGCCGTGCTGGCCCTGGCGCCTTGCGCTGCACTTGTTCCTGCCGTGCACGCGGCGCCGCCTGCCGCCAAGCCATTGGTGGCGCAGACCCTGAACTCGTTCGAGCAGGATTCGACGCGCATCCGCAAGGATATGCAGCCGGGCGGCAAATACGGCTACATCTCGAACACCGAGCGTTCGCGCGTCGAAGCACGTCTGGCCGACATGCAGAACCTTCTCACCGCGCACGCGAATGTGTCGGACATGCGCGAGACCGACAAGGTGGCCTTGCTCAATGCGCAGGAAGAGATCAACGGCATCCTCGACCACAACGACAACAACCGCCTGGTTTGCGAGCACATCGCCCCGGTGGGTTCGCACCGTCCGATCACGACCTGCCACACCTATGCGGAGATCATGCGGCAACGCGAAAACACCCAGCACGACCTGGAGCACAGGGAGAGTACCCCGCAGCTCAGGGGTGGCGGCGGTTAAGCGGTAGAATGACGGCACTACGCACGGCGGAGTCCGGCACATGACCCCAAGGCACAGTTCCGAATCGCACTGGCCGACAGCGGCCGAGCTGGAAATCCTGCGCGTGCTCTGGGATCGCGGCCCCTCCACCGTGCGTGAAGTGCACGATGCGCTTTACGCCGACGACGGCGCCGGCTACACCACGGCGCTCAAGCTCATGCAGATCATGCACGGCAAGGGCCTGGTCGAGCGCGACGATTCGCAGCGCGCACACGTGT
>JAICYA010000136.1 GCA_025934455.1 Rudaea sp. | reverse complement strand
CTCTGGTTCGGCCCGGCGCCGATGCCGTCGAGGGAAACCGCGAAACTGCGCACGAGTAATTTGGACATGGAACCTCTCGACAATCGATAACTTGCAAAGTGGATAGGCCTCGAACCTCTGAGTCACCAGCCCCCTCTCCCGCTGGCGGGAGAGGGTTGGGGTGAGGGTGGTTCGAGTGTAATGAATTCGTGCGCTGCGGCCCACCCTCACCCGCTCCTGCGGCGCGGCCTCTCCCGCCAGCGGGAGAGGCGAACATGGCCGAGCTTCCATGCCGTCTATGCGATACTTTGGGCATGAACTACTGGCCCCTGCTCGGCGTCGCCGTGGTCGTCGTCGGATTCGCGCTGCGGCTGAATCCGGCGCTGGTGGTCGTCGTCGCCGCCATCGTTTCAGCGATGCTCTCGGGCCTGTCGATTCCCGATCTGCTCGCCTTGCTCGGCGCGAAATTCATCGACAGCCGCAACCTGCTGATCCTCGTGCTGACGCTGCCGACGATCGGCCTGCTCGAGCGCGCGGGGCTGCGTGAACATGCGGCCGCGTGGATCGCACGCATGCGCCGCTTCACCTTCGCGCGCCTGCTGATTGGCTATCTTGCCGTGCGCCAGATTCTTTCCATGCTCGGCCTGACCGGCATCGCCGGACATGCGCAGACTGTGCGTCCGCTGCTCGCACCGATGGCCGAGGCCGCAGCGGAGAAAATCGACCCGGACATCAACATCGACGAGCGCGAGCGCATCCGCGCCTTCGCGGCAGCCACCGACAACACCGGCCTGTTCTTCGGCGAGGACATCTTCATCGCGTTTGGTGCGGTACTGCTAATCCAGGGTTTCTATGCGCAGAACGGCATCGTGCTGGATCCGCGCCACATCGCGATCTGGGCGCTGCCGACCGCGATCGCGGCGTTCGTGGTGCAGAGCTTGCGCGCCATCAAATTGCAGCAGCGGCTACGCGGCAAACGCGATCAAGCAGGATCGCGAAAATGATTTTTCGCGTCGAATACGTCTACTGGCTGTGCGGCGTATTGCTCGCCGCGAGTGCGCTGCGCGAACTGCGCATGCGGCGCTGGACGCACGCCGCGTTCTGGGGAATTCTCGCCGCGATCTTCCTGCTCGGCGACGCCATGAAATCCATCGTCGCGCACGGTAACGCGCTGCCCGAGCAACTCGCCGGCGTCGGCGTGATCGCGCTGGGATTGATCGCCGGATTCCTGCGCCGCGCGCCTGTCGCCGTGTCGGCGCTGGAGCACGAAGGTCGGGGCGCGGGCGCCCCACGCCTCGGGCATCGCTTGTTCGTGCCGGCGCTGATCATTCCGTTCGGCACGCTGGTATTCACCCTGCTGCAACCGTTCGCGCATTTCGGCGGGATTGACCAACTCGGCCGCGCCGATGCGACCCTAATCGCACTCGGACTCGCCTGCGTGCTGGCCGGATTCGCCGCGCTCGCGCTCACGCGCGCGCGTGCATGCGACGCCATCGCCGAAACCGGACGCCTGCTCGATGCGCTGTCGTGGGCGGCGCTACTGCCGATGCTGCTCGCCATGCTCGGCGCGGTGTTCGCCGTCAGCGGCGTGGGCGAGGCGATCGCGCACCTCACCGCCGCCGCGATTCCGGTGCAGTCGCGCCTGGCCTGCGTGCTCGCCTTCGCCGCCGGCATGGTCGCGTTCACTGTCATCATGGGCAACGCGTTCGCCGCGTTTCCGGTGATGATGGCCGGCGTCGGCCTGCCGCTGCTGATCGGCCAGCATCACGCGCAGGCTGCCGCGCTCGGCGCGCTGGGCATGCTCACTGGCTACTGCGGCACCCTGCTCACGCCGATGGCGGCGAATTTCAACATCGTGCCGGCCGCCTTGCTCGAACTGCGCGATCCGAACGGCGTGATTCGCGCACAAGTGCCGACGGCGCTGTGGCTGCTGGCGATCAACCTCATTCTGATGTGGTTTTGCGCATTCCCATGAGCCACCGCATGCCCGTTGCCCTCGTCACTGGCTTCGATCCCTTCGGCGGCGAAGCGGTCAACCCTTCGCAGCAGATCGTGCAGGCGCTGGATGGCAAGGTCATCGCCGGCCATCGAATAGTCGGCGCGACTTTGCCGACTGAGTTCAGCGCAGCGCCGCCTGCACTTGAAAAGCTGCTGGCGCGGCATCGTCCCGCGCTGGTGCTCGCGCTCGGCCAAGCCGGTGGACGCGAGGGCATTTCGCTGGAGCGCGTCGCCATCAACCTGATCGACGCACGCATCCCCGACAATGCCGGCGCGCAACCGGTGGATGCGCACATTGTGGACGATGCGTCAAATGCCTACTTTTCCACTTTGCCGATCAAGGCGATGCTGCAGCGGTTGCGCGATGCCGGCATCCCCGCGTCGCTGTCGCAAACCGCGGGCACGTTCGTGTGCAACCAGGTCTTCTATGCGCTGATGCATGCACTGCGGCGGCGGCGCGCACGCGGCGGATTCGTGCACGTGCCGTACCTGCCTGAACAGGCGGCGCGGCATGCGACCGCGCCAAGCATGCCGCTGGAAATGATGATCCGTGGCGTGGGACTCGCGCTGGAAACTGCGCTGACCACGACTGCCGACGCGCATTACGCAGCCGGCAGCCTGGATTGAGTCGCGTTTACTGCGCGGGCGCGGCCGGGGCGGCAGGCGCCGACGGCGTCGGATCGGCGAGCGGCTCGAGCTTGCCATTCGCGTCCACGAGCGCGTCGATCTTCTGCGCCTGGGCGGTGATCGCGAGCAGGTGCTTCTGCTCCGGCGTGGCGCGATCGGCGTCGCGCAACACGATGCCGGTGATCTTCTTGCTGTCCTTCAGCTCGCCGATGTAGCCGAACAGTTCGGCTTTGCCAAGGACATAGCCGCCGGTCGTGAACATGTTGTTCTTGGCCGGCTTGACCAGCAGGTTGCCGTTGTCGACGGCGTCCATGCCGGCGAAAGCGGCCGTGGAGGCGAGCAGCAAGGCGGCGGTCGCCGCGACGATCGATCTGTGCACGATGTTCTCCTGTTGCGATGCGCGCCGCGTTGGCGGCGCTATTTGACGATCTGGATGACTTTCAGGTGCCCGTCGTTGTCGCGCACGTAGCCGGTGATCTTGAGGTCGCGACAAATGCTGGCGAGCGCGGCGACGTGCTCGTTCTTGATCTTCTGCTTCTCGCCGGTGATCAGCAGGATGCTGTGCACCGGCTTGCCGGTCTCGGCCAGGTAGCGGATATGCCCGGCGAGATCCTCGCGGGTGAGCGTGGCGCCCTGGTATTCGAACTGGCTGTCCGCGTCCGCGGCCACGGTCAGGTCGAATGCCGTCGGCGAGTTCGCCGTGGCGACGTCCGCAGTACCCTTGTTGATCGCGTCACGGCCGCCGCAGGCGGCGAGCAGCGCGAGCAACAGGGCAATGAGCAGCGCCTGCACGCCGCGAAAAATGAACAATTTACGCATTGTATACTCCTGGCCTCAGGCCTTGGGCAGGGTTACGCCCTGCTGGCCCTGGTATTTGCCGCCGCGATCGCGGTAACTGGTACCGCAAACCTCGTCGGATTCGAAAAACAGCATTTGCGCCACGCCTTCGTTCGCGTAGATCCGGGCCGGCAGTGGCGTGGTGTTGGAAAATTCCAGCGTCACGTGGCCTTCCCATTCCGGTTCCAGCGGCGTCACGTTGACGATGATGCCGCAGCGCGCGTACGTGCTCTTGCCAAGGCACACCGTCAGCACGCTGCGCGGGATGCGAAAGTACTCCACCGTGCGCGCCAGCGCAAACGAGTTGGGCGGGATGATGCACACGTCGCCCTTGATGTCGACGAAACTGCGCGCGTCGAATTCCTTGGGATCGACGATCGTCGAATTGATGTTCGTGAACACCTTGAACTCGTTCGCGCAGCGCACGTCGTAGCCGTAGCTCGACGTGCCGTACGAGATCAGCTTGCCGCCGTTGGCATTGGTGCGTACCTGGCCGGGCTCGAACGGCTCGATCATGCCGTGCTTTTCCGCCATGCGGCGGATCCAGTGGTCCGATTTGATGGTCATGGATTGATGGTCATGTGTTCTGGATGACGATCTTGGGAAACTGAATCGATTTGCTGCGCGCGTGCAGGGCGAGCTGCGCCGCGGTCTTGCGCGCGATCTCGCGATACAGCGCGGCGACCGCACCGGCCGGATCGGCCGCGACCGTCGGCGTGCCGCCATCGCCTTGCTCGCGAATATGGATGTCGAGCGGCAGCGATCCGAGCAGCGGTACGCCGTACTGCGCGGCCATGCGTGCGCCGCCGCCCGCGCCGAAGATGTGTTCGGTGTGGCCGCAGTTCGAACAGGTGTGCAGGGCCATGTTCTCGACGATGCCGAGCACCGGCACGTCGACCTTCTCAAACATCTTCAGGCCCTTTTTCGCATCGAGCAAAGCGATGTCCTGCGGCGTGGTCACGATCACCGCGCCGGATACCGGCACGCGCTGGCACAAGGTCAACTGGATGTCGCCGGTGCCGGGCGGCAGGTCGATGACGAGGTAGTCCAGGTCCACCCAATTCGTTTCGTTGAGCAGTTGCGTGAGCGCCTGCGTCACCATCGGGCCGCGCCAGATCATCGGCGTGTCCTCGTCGATCATGAAGCCGATCGACATGGCCTGGATGCCGTGCGCGAGCTTGGGTTCGATGCGCTGGCCGTCCTTCGTGTCCGGCTTGCCGGAGACGCCGAGCATGCGCGGCATGGATGGGCCGTAAATGTCCGCATCGAGCACGCCGACGTTCGCACCCTCGGCGGCGAGCGCGAGGGCGAGATTCGCCGCGGTCGTGGACTTGCCCACACCGCCCTTGCCCGAGGCCACGGCGATGATGTTCTTCACGTTCGGCATCGGCGTCAGGTCTTTTTGCACCTTGTGCGCGAACACGCGCGAGGTCACTCCGACCGCCGCATCCGCGATTCCCGCCTGCGCCAGTTTCGTGCGCACTTGCTGCGCCAGCGCATCGACGAAGGTTTTCGCCGGATAGCCGAACACGATGTCGATGGCGACCTTGCCGCCATCCACGCCCACGCCCTTGACCGCTGCGGACGCCATGAGGTCCTGGCCGGTATGCGGATCGATGATCTCGGCGAGCAGGCGTTCGACCTGCTCTTTCGTGGGTTGGGTCATGGCGGGAGTCGTGCGAAAACGATCGTCCATTGTAGCCGAGCGCGCGCTGTGCCGCATGCGCACGCGTGCGTCCGCGCACGGCAGGAAACGCGATTTGCACGGCAACGGTGCGCTCGATAAGCTCGGCGGATTGTCCATGTCTTGCGCGCAGGCACCCGCTGTTGCCCTCTCGAAAGCGAATTTTTCTTGTCTCCTATCCGCGCTCGGGCAGCACCTTGCTGCGCAAGTACTTTGCCCTGCTGCAAGGACGGCCGCAGCCAAGCGTGTACAAAGACGACATCGTCGACGCAGCCGCCGGCCCGCTGACGAGCGCCCTGGATGGCGTCGACCTGATCAAGAGCCACCAGCTGCCCGGCGGGCACGAAGACGTCGTTTACCTGGTGCGCGACGGAAGAAACGCCACCGTATCGTTTCTCTACATGAAATTCCTGTTCGGCAATCACCGGTTTTCCGAACCGCGGGAATTGCGCGATGCGTTGCAATACATCGATGTCGACGAAGGTTCCTGGGCGCGCCACGTGAAGGCCGGCCTGGCGCTGAGCAAAGAGCGGCGCGTGTTGTTCCTGAAATACGAAGACCTCACCCTGCGACCGGAATGGTTCCTGCGGCAGTTGCTGGAATTCGCCGACACGCCATTGCCGCCTTGCGTACTCGACGAGTGCGTGCGCCTGGAAAAACAATCCGATGCCTACATGAGGAATCCATACAACGGCTTTATGTGCCGGCCGCAGCCAGGGTCCATCTACGACCTGCTCATGTGCCATCGCACCGGAGATTACTGGCGCTATCTGTTCGATGCGGCTTCAAAGCGCTATTTCCACGATCAGGGCGGGACGCAATTCCTGCTGCACTTCGGCTACGAAGAATCCCCCGACTGGTGGCAACGACCGTCATTGCCCAGATGATCCGCGCGCGGGGCGACACGCT
>JAICYA010000369.1 GCA_025934455.1 Rudaea sp. | reverse complement strand
GTTCCGCGCTGCGGCGGTCGAACAATTGAAAACCTGGGGCGAACGCAACGGCGTGGCGGTGATCTCCCAGGGTTCCGGCGCGGACTCGGCCAGCGTGATCTTCGACGCGCTGCAATCGGCGAAATCCCGTGGCGCCGACGTGCTGATCGCCGATACCGCCGGTCGCCTGCACACCCAGAGCGGGCTGATGGACGAACTCGCCAAGATTCGCCGTGTGTTGGCCAAGCTCGACGCGCAGGCACCGCACGAAGCCCTGCTCGTGATCGACGGCACCACCGGCCAGAACGCAATCAACCAGGTGCGCCAGTTCAAGCAGGCGATCGGCGTCACCGGGCTCGTCGTGACCAAGCTCGACGGCACCGCCAAGGGCGGCGTGGTTTTTGCGCTGGCGCGCGAATTCGGCCTGCCGATCCGCTACGTGGGCCTGGGCGAGACGCTCGACGACCTGCGTGAGTTCGATGCGGCCGCCTTCGTGGATGGACTGCTGCCCGAATCAATCGGCAATGCCTGATACGTTTTCCAGGCGTTTGTTGATCTGGTTTGATGCGTACGGTCGCCACGACCTGCCCTGGCAGCATCCGCGCACGGCCTACCGCGCGTGGATCGCCGAGGTGATGCTGCAACAAACCCAGGTCGCCACCGTCGTTCCGTATTTTTTGCGCTTTGTGGAAACGTTCGCATCATTGCGCGCGCTCGCCGCCGCGCCGCTGGACGACGTGCTCGCGCAGTGGTCGGGGCTCGGCTATTACAGCCGCGCACGCAACCTGCATCGCGCCGCGCAGATCTGCATCGAACGACACGGCGGCAAACTTCCTCGCGAATTCGATGCCCTCGCCGCCCTGCCCGGCATCGGCCGCTCCACCGCGGGCGCGATTCTCGCGCAGGTGCACGGCCTGCGCTTTTCTATCCTCGACGGTAACGTCAAGCGCGTGCTGGCGCGCCATCACGGCGTGCGCGGCTGGCCCGGCGCAACCGCCGTACAGAAGAAGTTGTGGGCGTTGGCGGAATCGCACACGCCGCACGAACGCGTCGCCGACTACACGCAGGCGATCATGGACCTGGGCGCGACCGTCTGCACGCGCGCCAAACCGCGCTGCGGGGATTGTCCGCTCAAGCGTAGCTGCGTCGCGTATCGCGAGGGCTCGACCGCGCAATTGCCGGAACGCAAACCGGCGCGCGCGTTGCCGACGCGCCGAACCATCATGCTGCTGTTGCGCGACCGCAGCGGACGCATCCTGCTCGAACGCCGTCCGTCGACCGGCGTGTGGGCGCAATTGTGGAGCCTGCCCGAAGCCGACGATGCGGATTCCGCGCGCCGCGGCCTGCCTGCACGCATCGCTTTTCGCGCGCTGCCTGCGTTCGTGCACACGTTCAGCCACTACCGGCTCGAGGTCGAGCCGCTGCATGCCACCGTCGACCGTCCGCCACGCGTCGCCGATGCGCCGGAGCGCCGCTGGCTGCTGCCGCGCGAAGCCGCAGCGCTGGGCCTGCCCGCGCCGGTGCGCAAACTCATCGAAAATTTTCCGGAGGAAAACTGATGTCCCGCACTGTGTTCTGCGTCAAGCTCAAGCGTGAAGCCGAAGGCCTCACCTTCGCGCCGTATCCGGGCGAACTCGGCAAACGCATCTTCGCGGAAATCTCGCAGGAAGCCTGGCGTGCGTGGCTCGCGCACCAGACCATGCTCATCAACGAGAACCGCCTCTCGCCGCTCGACCCGAAAGCGCGCAAGTTCCTCGAAGCGGAGATGGAGAAATTCCTGTTCGGCGAAGGCTCGTCCGCGCCGCCGGGTTATTCGCCGCCGGCCGCCTGAGGGATGTCGCTCCTGGCAGCCTTGTCGTGCTGCAACGCCTTGTAATCGAGCGGCTGGATCTGCGAAATCCGGCAATTCTGGTGATCGAACACGATCGAATCGAATTTGGCGTCCACGTGCATGGAGGTGTTCTGCGTAATGCCGATGCCGCGCGCCCAGTCGAGGTTGTTGCACGACTTCTCCACGGTGATCAGGTAAGCCGTGTTGACTCCCGTCCAGACCACGACATCGTGCTTGCCGACCACCTGCCACTGCCACAGGCTGACCATCGGGAATCGCTCGACCGGCGCCTGCGCGTATTTCTGGTAGCGCGCGAGTTGCTGCGCCATGTAGGCGGCAGTGTCGGCCTGCGCCGGCAGCGCGGTGCACAACGCGAGGATGATGAACACGATGAGGTTGCGCATGGCGGCTCCTTGAAAGCAGATCATGCCGGACAGACGCCGGCACGCGCAATTTCGTCGCGTGCACGGCGGTTTTCCTTGACTCGCCCGCGTCGAACCGCTGTAATACGCGCCCTTCCGCGGTGCCGTCCGGCCCCGCACGCAAACCCAGTGGCCGGGTAGCTCAGTTGGTAGAGCAGGGGATTGAAAATCCCCGTGTCGGCGGTTCGATTCCTTCCCAGTCCACCATTCCAAATCACTCACTTAGCGAGAGAGTGGACCAATCGCAAATTTGGCCGCTGTGTCAAATTTGTGTCACTGATCCGACC
>JAICYA010000461.1 GCA_025934455.1 Rudaea sp. | reverse complement strand
CGGCTGGCATTTTGCGGTGCGGCGTTGAGTTTAGCGGCCGATATTGCCGTGGCGTACTGATTGGCGAACCAGGCGAAATACGAATACAAGCCACTCGCCAGGTAATAGTCAGGATACAAATCGGTCAGCACTTTCCATTGGTCGAGACTTTTTGATGGATCTTGAAATGTCGTTTTCCACGCTTGGATGAACAATTTGTCCTTGTTGCTAAAACGGGATGGCGTATATTCCGCCGCCGATAATTCTTTGAGTACTACAGCGTAGTTGTGCGCATTCAAATACACCCGCGCGATGACCAGATGCGCGGTGGCGAACTGCGGGTCGAGGCGCACGGCATCCTTGTAGAACGCCAGCGCGTCCTTCATGTTGCCGGTGAAGTAAGCGCGCTGGCCCAGCGAGTAGGCGCGCAGCGCGTCCAGGTTCGCCGTGGCCACCTCTTCCAGCGGCTTGCTGGTCTCTGACGCCGCGGCCAGCGCTTCACCCAGGCGCAGGCGCAGGCGCTGGTCGATCGCGTCGATGGTCGGCAGCACCGAATCCAGCCCCTTGCCATCCTCCGATTCGGTGTAGACCGTGGCCTGCGTTTTCGGATCGACCACCTCGGCGGTGACGCGCACGTGGCCACCGACTTCGGCGACGGTGGGAATGATCAGGGCGCGGGCGCCGTCGCGGATCGCCACTTCGCTGCCGACGGCGCGGTCGACGTGGGTGCGCGCCGGATCGCGCTGCATCAGGGCCAGGGTGTCGCGCACCTTGAGGTCGGACATCACGTTGACGTAGCGCGACTGCTCCAGCCCGAGCCGGAACGCGGATTCCAGCGAACCGTCGAGGACGATCTCGTGGGTGAGGTTGTTCAGGTCGCCGAGCACGACCCAGTCGCGCTGGGCGAACGCGATGGCCGGCGGGCTGCGCAGCCACAGATAGGCCGGCACGGCGACGGCGGTGGCGAGCACGATCGCTTCGACGGCCAGCATGCCGGGACGCCGCCACCACGGCACTTCGCGGTGCGCCTTGCCGGACCAGGCCGGCCGTTTGAGCGGCGCGATGCCGGACTCGCCGACTTCGTACACCTGCAGCGGCTCGGCCACGCCCTTGAACAGGTAGCGGCCGTGCATCTTCCATTGCGGCGGCGCGCGCTGGGCGACCAGTTCGGCCTGCGCGCGCTGGGCCAGCATGCAGGCGACGGAAGAAATCAGAATCTGGCCGGGCAGGGCCAGGCTCATCAACCGCGCCGCCACGGGTTTGGCCAGGCCCTCGACTTCGGTGGGCTTGGCGCCGCGCGCGACATCGGCCGGCGTGTTTTCCCACAACACGACGTCGCCGACGTGGATGCCGATGCGCGCCGACAGTGGCAGCGATTCGGCAGTGGCAAGTTCGCGCAGGCGGCGCTGGTAATCGAGCGCGAAGGCGACCGCGTACACGGGACGCTCGAACAGCAGCAGGAAGCCGTCGGACTTGTCGATCTCCTGACCGCGATGGCGGTAGACGAGGTCGCGAGCAATGCGATCGAGGCGTTGCGCGAGTTCGGCGGCCTCGACATCGCCGAGGCGCTGGGTCAGCTGCGCGCTGTCGGTCAGATCGCAGACGACGACCGCACGCAGCAACGGCGCCGGGGTCACGGACGCCCGAATCTGCGGTTGTGCATCGTCGGCCACTGCGTTCATTTTCCCCCGCCGCGCACGGCCTGACCGCCGCCGCAGTCGAAAGATTGTGCG
>JAICYA010000342.1 GCA_025934455.1 Rudaea sp. | reverse complement strand
CACGCCGCGCGGAATCAGCGCGTAGGCCGTGGTGAACACCGCGCGATCGACCGTGCGCTGGGTTTGCGGCGGCAGGCCGCCGGGTGGGAATGCGTAGCGTGGGTTGGACATGGGCGTATTGGAGTTCACTCAAATGGACGGCGACTAAAAGACGTTAAGGACTAGCAGCCTGTTCGCTGGTGGACAGCGAAATTTCGTGGTGCCTGGAAGCTGCCTTGTAACCGGCAATCCCTCCGGCAAACCCGGCGGCCGTGTGTATGAGCATCAACCACCACAGGCTTCCCGTTAGTACAAACGCGACGGTAAACGCGAATGCGGAAATTACGCTAGCCAGAAATTGCTTGCGGTTCTTGTACCCGTGCGCTGCGCCGTAGGCTAGTGCAGCGATGCAGACCGCAACTACCGTGCCGACGTATGGCACAAGAAACCAAATGAGGAACCCTCGATAAAGCAATTCCCAGCCGCAACCAGCCAATAATGCGAAGGTAAGAAACAAGCTTAGCTCATGCCGAGTACGCGGGAGCAATTGATTCTTGGAAAATCTTTCTGCGCTCTTGTCGTTGTTGCGTCCTTTATGTTTTCGTTTCGCGATCGTCGCTACGACAACCAGCCCCAGCAAAAGCACGATGGCAATGGCCAACCCAATCGCGCCTCGATTTGAAAGTGGAATATCCAAACCAAGTAACGCCATGGAACGGGCGCCGTGCAGCCACACATAGCAAAGCAGCACCAAAAGGCAAACGATAATCGCGCCCGAACCGATGTACTTTTTTTGACGATTGTCTTCGTTGCTCTTGCCGCACAAGTCCTTGTATAGCGCCCGCGCAGGCATCACCCCAATCAAGAGAACGACCAAGACGTAATCAATCATCTGCTTTCCTTTTGGAACGAATCTTCAGGCATCGGATCCACCCAACACGAATCATTCTCCAAACTTGCTACTACTTTGGCGCACCCTGCCCCAACCACGCAGCCAGTGTGGAGCGTTCTTCCGCAGTCATGTGGGTGAGGTTACCCAAAGGCATGGCCTGTGTGTCGATCGCCATCAGCTTGATCTTGGCCGCCGCCATTCTGATTTCGGCCGGCGTGTCGAACTTCATGCCGTTGGGCGCAATGGGAAACAGTTTCGAGGTCGGATGCGCCGAATGGCATTCGATGCAGCGCGCCGTGACGATGCCTTGCACGGTTGAAAACGCGACCGGCGCACTGGTCGTTGCCGACGTGCCCAGCGCTGATGACGCGGGCGCGGCGGTGAACGCGATCACGGCGATGAGGCCCGCGACGGCTGCGGCAAGCGCGGCATAGCCGACGCCCTTTTTCCCCTGATCGCGGCAGTTGATGAAGTGATCGACGCCGATGCCGACCAGGAACATCGCCACCAGGATCAGCCAGTTCATGGCATGGCCCCAGGTCATCGAGAAATGATTGCTGATCATCATGAAGATGACCGGCAAGGTGAGGTAGTTGTTGTGCCTGGAGCGGCGCTTGGCCTGATGGCTCAGGCGCGGATCGACTTCGCCGCCGGCAGTCGCTGCAGCGTACATCTTGCGCTGGTTAGGCATGATGACCATGGCCACGTTCGCCGCCATGATCGTGCCGAGCATGGCGCCGCTGGTCATGAAGGCGGCGCGCCCGCTTAAGAGATGCGTAAGCGCGTACGCTACAGCGACGTACAACACCAGCGATACGCCCAGTGCGACTTTGGGCGCGCGCGCGCCCAGCCAGCGCCACAGGCCGTCGTACACCAGCCAGCCGACGACCAGCGTGCCGAGTCCGACGGCTATGGATTGCGCGATGCTCAAGCGCGCCACGGTCGGATCGATCATGTACAGGTCGGCGCGCCACCAATACACCACGATCAGCAGCGCGAAGCCCGACAGCCACGTCACATAGGCTTCCCACTTGAACCAGTGCAGCGATTGCAGGATCGATTGCGGCGCGACCAGCGACTTTTCGACCTGGTAAAAACCGCCACCGTGGAACAGCCAGGCCTTGCCGACGTGGCCCTTGCCGCCCTCGGGATCGGCTTGCAGCACATTGTCCAGCCAGATGAAGAAGAACGACGTGCCGATCCACATGATGCCCGCCATGACGTGAAACCAGCGGATGACCAGGTTCAGCCAACTGTCGATATTGAAATCCATTTTTCAGCTTCCGCGATATGTGCTGTAGCTCCACGGCGTGACCAGCAGCGGCACGTGGTAGTGCGCGTTCGCATCGCTGATGCCGAAGCGGATCGTGACGCGATCCAGGAACGCGGGCTCCGGCAGCTTCACACCCTGCGCGCGGAAATAATCGCCGGCGTGGAAGTCGAGTTCGTAAATGCCGGTGGCGAACGCCGCGCCCGCCAGCAGCGGACCGTCGAGGCGACCGTCGGCATTCGTGGTAGCCGACTTGAGTGGCACGCGCGACTCGCCGGCGATCGCGAACAGGTTGATGGCGAGTCCTGCCGCCGGTTTGCCGCCGTGCGTGTCGAGCACGTGTGTTGTCAGTTGTCCCATGTCCTGCCCTCGTGTCGCGGCAAGTGTATCGCAGGATCGACCGTCGTCATCCGCCGCCCGACGCTCGGCGCTCGACAAGCAACTGCGCCATGATGCTCACGGCGATCTCGGGCGGCGTGTCGCTTTTCATCGGCAGGCCGATGGGGCCGTGGATGGCGTCGATGTGATGTTGCGCGATGCCGCGCGCGGCGAGTCGCACGCGGATTTCGTGGATCTTGGCGGCGCTGCCCATGACGCCGAGCCAGTGTACGTTCGCGTCAGCGAGTGCGGTCAGTGCTTCGACGTCTTGCGTCATTGCGGCGGT
>JAICYA010000189.1 GCA_025934455.1 Rudaea sp. | reverse complement strand
TGGGCCGTCATCCGCGGCGTCGGCGTCAACAACGATGGCGCCGACAAGGCCAGTTTTTCGGCGCCGAGCGCGCGCGGACAAGCCGCCGCGATCCGCATCGCGCTCGCCAGCGCCGACGTCGGCGCCGACACGATCGGCTATGTCGAAGCGCACGGCACCGGCACCGCGCTGGGCGATCCGATCGAAGTCGAAGGCCTGACGCGCGCGTTTCGCGTCGACACGCAGGCGCGCGATTTCTGCTGGCTCGGTTCGGTCAAGAGCAATTTCGGCCATCTCATCGCCGGCGCCGGCGTGACCGGGTTGATCAAGGCCGCGCTCGCGCTGCATCACGAGCAAATCCCGCCGACGCTGCACTACGAGAGTCCGAATCCGGAAATCGATTTCGGCGCGAGTCCGTTCAAGCTCGCCGATCGCCTGGTCGCGTGGCCGCGCAGCGCATTGCCGCGCCGTGCGGGAGTCAGTTCGTTCGGCGTCGGTGGCACCAATGCGCACGTAATTCTCGAAGAGGCGCCGCCGCGCGAATCCGCGGCGGAATCGCGCGTGCCCGTGCTGCTGACGCTGTCGGCGCGTGACGAGCCGGCCTTGCAACTCCGCGCCGAGCAACTGATAGCCGCGCTCAGCGGTTTCACCGATGCCGATCTGCCGGATATCGCCTTCACGCTAGCCACCGGGCGTCGCGCGATGACGGTGCGCGGGGCCGTCATCGCAAGCACACTGGATGAGGCGCGACAGGGATTGAGCCAGATGCGCGCCTATGCGACGAACGCAACGAATGCGCCGTGCGCGTACGACGCGGACGCCGGGATTCAGGCCCAGGCGTTTTGTCGCGGAGACGAGATCGATTGGCAACGTCATTTTGCCGGCGAACGGCGGCGACATGTGCCGCTGCCGGGCTATCCGTTTCGCGGCGAGCGCTATTGGATCGACGCACCGGCTGTCGCGGCGAAGCAAGCCGACACGCGGACGCCGACGCACGACCGGCGCGCCGAACTGCTCCGACTCGTCGCATCGGCGTGCGGCGCAAGCATCGCGACCGAGCAAAGCGCCGCGAGTTTTCTCGATCTGGGCCTCGACTCGCTGGCACTGACGCAGCTGGCGCTCGAGCTGGAAAGACGCTACGGCGTCCTGCTGAAGTTCCGACGTCTGATGGAAGATGTCGACAGCATCGACAAGCTCGTGCAATGGATGGCGCAGAACGCGTCTAACGTGACCGCGCGTGAGCAATACAGCGACACGGCGAAGTCGGCGCCGCCGCTGCCGTCACTGCCGGCGAACGACGCGGAATCCACTGCCGACGCCATGGCGTTCGGCGCTGCGGCACGCATCATGAAATACGCCAAGGCCGAGTTCACTCCGAAACAGCGTCAGTGGCTGATCGATTTCACCGCGCGCTACACCGCGCGCACCGCAAAGTCCAAGGCGTTCAGCCAGCAGCACCGCGCGGGAATGGCCGATCCGCGCGTCGTCACCGGTTTCAATCCGCTGTGGAAGGAAATTGTCTATCCGCTGGTGGTCGAGCGCTCCGAGGGCGCGCAGCTGTGGGATATCGACGGCAATCGCTACATCGATCTGCTCAATGCGTTCGGCGCAAACTTCTTCGGCTACCAGCCGGAATTCCTGCGCCATGCGCTCAACGCCCAGATCGCACGCGGTTTCGAAATCGGTCCGCAACACCCGCTCACGGCGCAGGTCGCCGCCCTGATCCGCGAGATGACCGGCGTCGAACGCGTCGCGTTCTGCAACACCGGCTCCGAAGCCGTGATGGGGGCGATGCGCATCGCGCGCACCGTGACCGGACGCAAGACGATCGTGGTGTTCAAGGATTCGTACCACGGCATCTTCGACGAGGTCATCGTGCGCGGCACGCGCGAGCTGCGTTCGATCGCCGCGGCGCCGGGAATTCTCGCCAACGCGGTCGAGAACGTTCTCGTGCTGGAGTATGGCAGCCCAGCTGCATTGGAGGTCATCCGCACGCGCGGCGCGGAACTTGCCGCAGTGATGATCGAACCGGTGCAGAGCCGGCACCCGGACGTGCAGCCGCGCGAGTTCGTTCAGGCGCTGCGCCCGCTGTGCGATGCGAGCGGCTGTGCGCTGATCTTCGACGAGGTGATCACGGGCTTTCGCGTCAGTCCGGGCGGTGCGCAGGAATTCTTCGGCGTGCGCGCCGATATCGCGACGTACGGCAAGATTATCGGCGGCGGCTTGCCGCTTGCGGCGATCGGCGGCAGTGCGAAATGGATGGATGCGCTCGACGGCGGCGACTGGCGCTTCGGCGACGCGAGCCGGCCGGAAGCCGGCGTCACCTATTTTGCGGGCACCTTCGTGCGCCATCCGCTGGCGCTCGCCGCGGCCCAGGCCGCACTCTTGCAGCTCAAGCAAGGCGGCCCGGCGCTGCAGCGCGATCTCAACGCACGCACGGCGGAAATGGCGGTACGCTTGAATACGTTCTTCGCCGCACATTCCGCGCCGCTGCGCATCGTCAGCTTCAGTTCGCTATGGCGTATCCGCATCGACGCCGATCAGGCGTTCGCCGATCTGTTCTTCTATGCCTTGCGCGAGCGCGGTCTGCATGTGTACCCGCAATTCAATTGTTTCCTGACGTTGGCGCATGAGTCGGCGCAGGTCGACGCCATTGTCGCTGCGATCGAGGCGGTCACACGCGAGTTGCTGGACGCCGAAATTCTGTGGCAAACCACGAGCGCCGTCCGGCGCGAACCGGAACGCAGCCTTCCGGTTGAAATGCCGATTACCCAGGCACAGACCGAGAAGTGGCTGGCGTGTCAGCTCGGCAATGGGGCCGATATCGCGTTCAACGAGTCGCAGTTGCTGCAACTGCGCGGCGAACTCGATCGCCCCGCACTGCTACAGACGATCGCACAGGTGTGCGCGCGCCACGAAGCATTCGGCATGGCGTTCAAGGCCAATGGCAGCGCCTTGTGCTTCAGCGCGCCCGAGCGGTTCGTGCCGACCTTCATCGATCTTGAACGCACACACGAGACGCTCGGCGCGCATTGTACGGCGCGCCTGCGCGAATCATTCGACCTGACGCGCGCGCCGCTGGCGCGCATCGAATTGCTGCGCGTCGGCGTCGATGCACATGCAGTGCTGATCGTCGCGCATCATCTGATATTCGATGGCTGGTCGGCGCGGGTATTCGTCGACGAAGTCGCACTGGGCTACAACGCGCTGCGGTCGGGCCTGGAGCCTGTATGGCCGGTGGCGCAATCGTTCGCAGCGTTTGCGCAAGCCGAGCATGCGCGGCTTGCGAGCGCCACGGCGTCTGCGTCGATCGCGTACTGGCGGCAGATCTATGCGCGCATGCCTGACGCGCTCGAACTGCCGCTCGATCGTCCGCGCCGCAGCGCCGGCGACTTTGCCGCGAGCACGCTGTTTCACGACTTTTCGCCGTCGCTCACTGCGGCGGTGCGGGAATTCGCGAAGCGTGAGGGCATCACGCTCTACGCCGCGTTGCTCGCAGCGTTTGGCGTGCTCGTCGCGCGCTACTCCGGGCAACTGGATTTCGCCATCGGCGCACCGTTTGCGGCACAGGCATCTGCCGGGCGTGGTGCATTGATCGGCGATGGCACGAACACGTTGCCGCTGCGCTTAAGCATCGAGCGCGACGAGTCCTTCGCCGCGTTGGCGCGACGTTGTCACGGTATTTTGCTCGACGCCGCCGAGCACCAGGATACGACCTTGTACGCATTGGCCAAGGCGCTGCGTCTGCGCCGCGGCGGGCGCGGGGTGTTTTCGGATCTCATCTTCAATCTCAATCCGCGCGCCGCGCCGCTCGCGTTCGAGGGACTTGCGTGCACGCTGCGCGACTGCGTGAAACCTGCGCTGATGCAGGACCTGTTTTTCAACTTCAACGACCGTGTCGACCGACTCACGCTGGATCTGCATTACCGCACGGCGCTGTTCGATGCGCCGACGATCGCGCGCTGGATCGACCAGTATGCCGCGCTGCTGGTCGCAGCGGTGGCGCCAGGGCAAGCGGCCCCCGCGCTGCCGCTGCTCGAGCAAGCGCCGCTGTGGGAGACGTTGCCACCGGTCACCGGTCTTGCGCGGGAGCGCGACGGCGACGCGTCGATCTGGACGCTGATCCGCGCGCAGGCGCAGCGTTCGCCGCAGCGGATTGCGGTCGAATGCGGCGGTGTTGCATTGAGCTACGAGCAGGTCAGTGCACGCGCGACGGCGCTGGCGCATGGCTTGCTCGCACGCGGTGTCGGGCGCGGCGAAATCGTCGGCATCTGCATGCCGCGCGGTGTGGAACTGCCGATCGCGCTGCTCGGCATCCTCGCCAGCGGCGCGGCGTACCTTCCGCTGGGCGTGGACCATCCGGAGCGGCGTCTGCGCGAGATGCTGATCGAGGCCGACGTGCGCCAGAGTTTGGCGCTCGATTCCGAACCGTTGCCGCAGGCGTTGCCAGAACGGTGTGAAGTGCTGCGCTACGCGCAATTGCTTGGCGATCGCGTCGAGCCGGGCACGTTGCCCGAGCTGTCCGGCGAAGCGTTGGCCTATGTCATATACACGTCGGGTTCGACCGGCACACCGAAAGGCGTCTGCGTCGCGCAGCGCAGCTTGAGCAATTGCCTGACGAGTCTGAACGCGCAGCTTGAACTGCAACCAGACGATGTGCTGTGCGCTGTTTCGATGTTGACGTTCGACATCGCCGCGCTCGAACTTTATCTGCCATTGCTCATCGGCGCGCGCGTGTTGATCGCGAC
>JAICYA010000268.1 GCA_025934455.1 Rudaea sp. | reverse complement strand
TGTAGGCCCAACATACCAACACGCCAATATACACGCCAACACACGATGCACGCCGCTGCTAATATAGGGATGATTATACTACACCCGCCCAGGCGGGCACAAATCCCCGGCGATAATTTGGTCAAAGTTGCGCGGGGCGCGGGGCGGGGCTATAATAGCGAGGCTGCCCGCACACCGACCGGCAGCCGGCGAGCACACAAGCACAAGGAGGCAGAGCAGTATGGATGAGCAGCGCGGCGCGGCTCCGCGGAGGGACGCCGCGGACGCCGAGATGAGTGGCCTTGCCGCCGAACCGGCGGCGCCGGAGGAACAATTGGAAGACACCCGCTGGGTGCTCATCCTGGGCGCCTCGAGCGGCTTTGGCGCGGCGGTAGCCGTGGCGCTAGCCGAGGCCGGGTTCAACATCTGCGGCGTGCATCTCGATATGCGTGCCCGCATGGCCGGGGTGGAAGAGATTATCCGCCGCATCGAGGCCACCGGCCGCCAGGTCGCTTTCTTCAACGCCAACGCCGCCGACCCGGAGAAGCGCAAGACGGTTCTCGACGCTATGGAGCGGCGCATGGGAGGCGACGGCTTTCGCGTGGTGCTGCATTCCCTGGCCTTCGGCACTTTGCAGCCGTTTGTCAGCCCGGCGCCGGGCGAGACGCTGATCAACCAGAAGCAAGTGGATATGACACTCGACGTGATGGCCCACAGCCTGGTCTATTGGACGCAGGACCTGATTACTCGCAACCTGTTGCGGCGCGGCAGCCGCATCCTGGCGATGACCAGCGCGGGCGGCAGCCGGGTGATTCCCAATTACGGCGCCGTCTCGGCGGCCAAGGCCGCGCTGGAGTCGCACATCCGCCAATTGGCGATGGAACTGGCCCCGCGCGGCATCACCGCCAACGCCATCCTGGCCGGGGTCACGGACACGCCCGCGTTGCGGCGTATCCCCGGCAACGACAAGATCGTCGCAGCGGCGCTGAGCCGCAACCCCAGCGGGCGCCTGACCACCCCGGTCGATATCGCCCGATTCATCGTCATGTGGGCCGGTCCCGGCTCCCAGTGGGCCACCGGCAACGTGCTCCAGGTGGACGGCGGCGAGGAAATCATCGGCTAGTTGAGGGCTGATCATAAATCGATCCACCTGCAAAAAGGCTTTAATGCCAATGCCACAGGAAGATGATGTTCCTGTTGGTAAAGCACCATTGCGCCGAGCGCCAAGAGCTGGGAGCGATTCAAACCCTTGACAGGCATGTGGGTAGGGCGGCACGACCACCGTTGAGTGCCACCCTATCCATCAGCTCATTTATGTAGTACAATTGTTCTGTTATGAAAGCGCACAGCTATCCCCAACAGCCAACCCCCGACCACGCAATTCAGTCAGGTTTGCGTTTGCATACGAGTCCAGTGGCAAAAGGAGAAATCTGTGACCCAGGAATATCAGGAATATATTGAGATTCGCGGCGCTCGTGAAAACAACCTGAAGAATGTCTCGTTGCGCATCCCCAAGCGCCAGATCACCATCTTCACCGGCGTCTCCGGTTCCGGCAAATCGTCCATCGTCTTCGATACCATCGCCGCCGAAGCCCGGCGCCAGCTCAATGAAACCTTCAGCACGTTCGTGCAAAACTTCCTGCCACGCTACGCCCAACCGGAAGCCGACGCCATCGAGAACCTGAGCATGGCCATCGTCGTGGACCAGAAGCGCCTGGGCGGTGGATCGCAGTCGACGGTGGGCACCATCACCGATATTTACTCTGTGCTGCGCCTGCTCTATTCGCGGGTTGGCCGGCCCTTCGTCGGCTATTCCAATAGCTTCTCGTTCAACGATCCGCAGGGCATGTGCCCCAACTGCAACGGCATTGGGCGCAAACTCGGCGTCAATCTGGATAAATTCCTGGATACCTCGAAGTCGCTTCACGAGGGCGCGATCCTGTACCCGGAGTACGCGGTGGATAGCTGGGGCTGGAATATCATGATCCAATCGGGCCTGTTCGATAACGACAAGAAACTGACCGATTACACGCCCGAAGAAATGGACCTGCTGCTGCACAGCAAACCCTATAAGGTGAAGATGCAGGCGGCCACACCGATCAACCTGACCTTCGAGGGGATCGTCGATAAGTTCACCCGCAAATACATCCTCAGTGACGTGAAAACCATGTCCGAGCGCACCCAGAAATCGGTCGCGCCGTTCATGACCGTCGGGCCGTGTTCGCTCTGCAAAGGGACGCGGCTGAGCCAGGCGGCGCTCAGTTGCAAGATCAATGGCCGCAACATCGCCGAACTGGCCGCGCTGGAAGTAGACGAACTGATTGAGGTCGTCCACGAGATCCGGGATCCGGTCGCCGCGCCGATGGTCGCCAACCTGATCGAGCGCCTGCAACACATGATCGACATCGGGCTGGAATACATCAGCCTGAACCGCGCAACGGATACCCTCTCGGGCGGCGAATCGCAGCGCATCAAGATGGTCAAGCACCTGGGCAGCAGCCTAGTCGATGTGCTGTACATCTTCGATGAGCCGAGCATCGGCTTGCATCCGCGCGATGTGCACCGCCTGAACGATCTGCTGCGCAAACTGCGCGACAAGGGCAATACCGTGCTCGTGGTCGAACACGACCCGGCGGTGATCCAGGTGGCGGATTACATTGTCGACGTCGGCCCGCACGCCGGGAGTCGCGGCGGCGCGATTGTCTACGCGGGGGACGTAGCGGGCTTGCTCCAGGCCGATACGCTCACGGGCAAGCATATGAATCAGTCGCTGCCGATCAAATCGACATTTCGCAAGCCCAAAGGCAAACTGCCTATCGCCAACGCCCGCGCCAACAACTTGCAGAACGTCAGCGTCACTATTCCCACGGGCGTCCTGACCGTCGTGACCGGCGTGGCGGGATCGGGCAAAAGCTCGCTGATTCACTACTCGTTTCTGCCCCAGTGGCCCGACGCCATCGTGATCGATCAATCTGCGGTGGGCGTTTCCAGCCGATCCAACCCCGCGACCTACACCGGGATCATGGACGACATCCGCAAAGCCTTCGCGACCGCCAATAAGGTCAGCCCGTCGCTGTTCAGCTTCAATTCCAAAGGCGCGTGCGAAACCTGCCAGGGCCTGGGCGTGATCTATACGAATCTGGCGTTCATGGATGAGGTGAAAATGCCCTGCGAGACGTGCGGCGGCAAACGCTTCAAGGATGAAGTGCTGGCGTACACGCTCGACGGCAAATCGATCTCCGATGTGCTCGGCATGCCGGTGCATGAGGCGCTGGCATTCTTCACCGGCAAAGAGATCGTGCGGCGCTTGCAGGCGCTCCGCGATGTTGGCCTGGATTATTTAACGCTCGGCCAGCCGCTCAGCACGTTATCGGGCGGGGAGTGCCAGCGCATCAAACTCGCCGGGGAGTTGCATAAAAAGGGCAGCATCTACGTCATGGACGAGCCGACGACCGGCCTGCACATGTCGGACATCAGCCATCTCCTCGCCATCATGAACCGCCTGGTCGATACGGGCAACACGGTGATCGTGATCGAACACAACCTGGATATCATCAAGAACGCCGACTGGATCATCGATATGGGCCCGGAAGGCGGCAATAAAGGCGGCGCAGTGAT
>JAICYA010000177.1 GCA_025934455.1 Rudaea sp. | reverse complement strand
GTGCTGCCGCCGGAAAGCCGCCAGTTCGATTTCCAGTACGTGCCGCACGCGCCCAAGCAGGTGCCGCCGGGCATGCGCGTGGTCGCCTTCGCCGACGCGCTGAACGCGGTCGGCCGCCTGCAGGTGGTGGCGCTCTCCGGCGGCGCCGCGGACGGCGTGGAGAATGGCCAGACGTTCTCGATCTTCCACCCGGGCGACGTGGTCACGGATCGCAGCGATTATCCCGACGGCAGCGTCAAGCGCTTCTTCCATCCTGACGATGCCAAGGTGCAATTGCCGGAGGAATACATCGGCCACGCCATGATCTTCCGCACCTTCGACCGCGTCAGCTACGGCCTGATCATGGATGGCATCCGACCGGTGCATCTGGGCGACAAGCTCTACGATCCCGACCATACCTGACGCATCAAGGAATTCTTGAGTCGAACGGCGCGGATCTCCGCGCCGTTTGCATTTGCGCATCCGCTACACTCGCGCCATGCCGCTCGAAATGCCCACCGACGAAACCCGCGCCTGGCTGGCGCTGCTGCGCGCGCCGGGGCTGGGCGCGTCCGCCGTGCGCGAACTCGTCGGACGGCACGGCAGCGCGGCCAGCGCACAGGCAGCCGCTGCGCGCGACGCACGCGTGGGCGCGGAAGCGCGCGCCTGGCTGGCTGCACCGGACGCAGCCGCGATCGAACGCGACCTCGCCTGGCTCGCCGCACCGGATCATCATTTGATTGTCGCCACCAGCGAAGACTTTCCGGCCCTGCTACGCGACGCGGCCAACCCACCGGCCGCGTTGTTCGTGGCTGGCAATCCGGCCTGTTTGTGGTCGGCACAGATCGCCATCGTCGGCGCGCGCAGTGCCAGCGCCGGGGGATTGGCGAACGCGCGAGCCTTTGCCAAGGCCTTCGCGCAAGCCGGCAACACGGTCACCAGCGGACTTGCGGAGGGTGTCGACGGCGCCGCGCACGAGGGCGCGCTGGAAGGCGGCGGCAAGACCATCGCCGTGCTCGGCACCGGGCCGGACCTGGTCTATCCGCGCCAGCACCGCGACTTGGCCGAACGCATCGCGGCGCACGGCGCGCTGGTTTCGGAATTTCCACCCGGCACGCCCGGCAAACCCGAGAATTTTCCACGCCGCAACCGCCTGATCGCGGGCCTGAGCCTGGGTGCGCTGGTGGTGGAAGCGGGACTGAATTCCGGATCGCTGATCACGGCGCGCCTGGCCGCCGACGCCGGCCGCGAAGTCTTCGCCCTGCCCGGCTCGATCCATTCGCCGCTTGCGCGCGGCTGCCACAAGCTCATCCGCGACGGCGCGAAACTGGTGGAAACCGCCGAGGAAGTGATCGAGGAATTGCGCGGCCTCGGCGGCTTGCTCGCCGAAGGCCTGCGCCGACGCCTTGACGCACCCAGCGCGCCGGCACCGGTGTCCGCCGCAACACAACGCGATCCGGATTATCAGCGTCTGCTCGGCGCACTGGGCGCCGATCCGGCGGCGCTCGATGAACTCGTCGGGCGCACCGGGCTGCCTGCCGCGGCCCTGTCCTCGATGTTGCTCGTGCTTGAACTCGATGGCGCCGTGACTGCCGAAAACGGGCGTTATGCGCGACGTTGAAGAACATGCATGCTTGACACCAAGCCCAAACCTGTGGGCACACTGAAATAAGAAGGGCCCGGTCGAACCGGGCCCATTGCATCTATAGACGGCACTCGCATGGCCAAGAATCTGCTCATCGTCGAATCGCCTGCCAAGGCCAAGACGATCAATAAATACCTCGGCAAGGACTTCCAGGTCCTGGCTTCCTACGGTCATGTCCGCGACCTGAAACCGAAGGAAGGCGCGGTCGACACCGACCGCGACTTCGCGATGCACTACGAGCTGATCGACAAGAACGAAAAGCACGTCGACGCCATCGTCAAGGCTGCCAAGGGCGCGCAAGCGCTGTATCTGGCTACCGACCTGGACCGCGAAGGCGAGGCGATTTCCTGGCACATCGCCGAAATCCTCAAGCAGCACAAGCTGCTCGACGGCAAACAGGTGCACCGCGTGGTATTCAGCGAGATCACGCCGCACGCGATCCAGGATGCCGTCGCGCATCCGCGCGAATTGTCGCTGGATCTCGTCAACGCGCAGCAGGCGCGGCGTGCGCTCGATTACCTGGTCGGCTTCAACCTGTCGCCGGTGCTGTGGCGCAAGGTGCAGCGTGGTCTGTCGGCCGGACGCGTGCAATCGCCGGCGCTGCGCAAGATCGTCGAGCGCGAGGAAGAAATCGAAGCGTTCAAGGCGCGCGAATACTGGAGCATCGAAGCCGACTGCGCGCATCCGGTGCAGCGCTTCGCCGCGCGCCTGACCCGCCTGCGCGGCAAGAAGTTCGAGCAGTTCGACCTGACCAACGAAACCGACGCACACGCGGCACGCGACGGACTGATCAAATCCGCACAGGGACGGTTGATCGTCAGCGAGGTGCAGTCCAAGGAACGCAAGCGCCGTCCCGCGCCGCCGTTCACCACCTCGACGCTGCAGCAGGAGGCCGCGCGCAAGCTGGGATTCTCGACCAGTCGCACCATGCGCCTCGCGCAAGGCCTGTACGAAGGCGTCGCGCTCGGCGACGAGGGCACGGTGGGCCTGATCACCTACATGCGTACCGATTCGGTGAGCCTGGCCAACGACGCGATCGCGGAAATCCGCAAGGTCATCGCACGCGACTACGGCGCGCGCGCACTGCCCGAGCACCCGCATCTCTACCGCGCCAAATCCAAGAACGCGCAGGAAGCGCACGAGGCGATCCGCCCGACCTCGGCGCTGCATACGCCGGCCAGCATGGCCGGCTTCCTCAACGACGATCAACGCAAGCTCTACGATCTGATCTGGAAGCGCGCGGTCGCCAGCCAGATGCAGCACGCGACGCTGAACACGGTTTCGGTCGATTTCGATGCCGGTGGCGATTCCACGTTCCGCGCCAGCGGCACTACCGTGGTCGACCCGGGATTCCTTGCCGTGTACGAGGAAGGCCGCGACGCAAAGGCCGTAGAGGAAGAAGACGAGAACCGCAAGCTGCCGGCGATGAAAGTCGGCGAGGCCATCCCGCTCGCGCAGGTGCTGGCCGATCAGCATTTCACCGAGCCGCCGCCGCGTTATTCGGAAGCCTCGCTGGTCAAGACGCTGGAGGAATACGGCATCGGCCGGCCGTCGACCTACGCCAGCATCATCCAGACCCTGCTCAACCGCGAGTACGTGCTGCTCGATTCGCGTCGCTTCCGCCCGACCGATGTCGGCCGCGCCGTGGCGAAGTTCCTGGCCGGCCATTTCACCCAGTACGTGGATTATGACTTCACCGCGAAACTCGAGGACGAACTCGACGCGGTATCACGCGGCGAGGAAGACTGGGTGCCGCTGCTGCGCAAGTTCTGGACGCCGTTCAAGTCGCTGGTCGCGGAAAAAATCGAAACCGTGGATCGCGGCGAAGCCGGCGGCGAGCGCGTGCTTGGCGAAGATCCCGCCTCCGGCAAGCCGGTGTCCGTGCGCCTGGGCCGCTATGGGCCGATGGCCCAGATCGGCGGTCGCGACGACGAGAAAAAGCGCTTCGCCTCGCTGCGCCCAGGCCAGAGCATCCATACGATCTCGCTCGAAGACGCGCTGCACTTGTTCAAGTTGCCACGCGATCTCGGCCAAGCGGACGATGGTGAACCCATCAGCGTCGGCATCGGCCGCTTCGGCCCGTTCGTCAAGCACGGCAAAACCTACGCGTCGATCAAACCGCCCGACGATCCGTACACGATCGAACTGGCGCGCGCCAAGGAAGTGCTGCACGAGAAAGCCGAGGCGCTGCGCAATCGCGTGATCGCGAGTTTCCGCGAGGGCGCGATTCAGGTCCTGCGCGGCCAATATGGTCCCTACATCACCGACGGCGAGAAGAACGCGCGCATTCCGAAAGATCGCGAACCGGCCTCGCTGACCGAAGCCGAGTGCGCCGAACTGCTCGCCGCGGCTCCGCTGCGACCCAAGCGCGGACGCTTCGGCAAGGCGGCGAAAGGCGCGCCGGCCAAGTCCGCCGCGAAGGCAAGTACCACGCCGGCGAAAAAGGCCGCAACGAAGAAAGCGGCCGCGAAGAAGACTCCTGCCAAAAAGGCCGCGGCGAAGAAGCCTGTTGCCAAAAAGGCCGCCCCGCGCGCGAAAGCACCCGCGACCTGAAACGATGGATGCGGCACTGCAAGCGGCGGCAACGGCGCTGCGATCCGGCGGTGTCGTCGCTTATCCGACCGAGGCGGTCTACGGCCTCGGCTGCGATCCGCACGATCGTGCCGCTTTCGAGCACGTATTCGAGCTCAAGCAGCGTCCGCCCACCCAGGGCGTGCTGCTGATCGCCGCGGATTTCGCCCAAGTGGAAAAGTATATCGACCTCGCGCACGTGCCTGCGGAGGCGCTGGCGCGTGCGCGCGCAACCTGGCCCGGCCCGCACACCTGGATCTTTCCGCGTGCCGCTTGCGTACCGGACTGGATCGCTGGCAGTCACGCCGGCATCGCCCTGCGCGTGACCGCGCACCCGCTCGCTGCCGCGCTGTGCCGCGCGTTCGGTGGTGCGCTGGTGTCGACCAGCGCCAACCGCCACGGCGAGCCGCCGGCGCGCACGGCGGCGCAGGTACGCAGCGCCTTCGGCGATCAACTCGGTTATATTCTCGACGGCGCAGTTGGCGGCCAGGAGCGGCCAACCCCGATCCGCGACGCGATCAGCGGAGAACAGATCCGGACTTGAGGGGGAGGGAACGTGTCTGCGGTCGTTGGAATCCATGCTGCTTCACCGCCTGCGTTGCCATTGCTGGCCGATGCGGATGTGTCGCGCATCCTCGCCTGGCGCGAAGACAAAGCCGTAAGCGCGGGCCTATTCCTGGCCGAGGTCGGCGCGCTGGCCACACGGTTGCCGTCGGCACGCCACGTCGTGAACCTGTGCGACGACCGCTATCGCTTCATCGTTTCATTTTGTGCCGCCGCCGTAGCCGGCCAGTCGAACCTGCTGCCGGGCACGCGCACGCCGCAGGCCATCGCGGAAACGCTGGACACCTATCCTGACAGTTACGTGCTGGCCGAACG
>JAICYA010000445.1 GCA_025934455.1 Rudaea sp. | reverse complement strand
GGGCGGCTCGAGCGGCCGATCGGCAGGCCGGCGAAAAACGCCAGTAGTGCCAGTCCGCCCGCCAGTGCCGCTTGGGCGTAAACCGCCTTGCGCGATAGTACCAGGACCGGGCCTTCGTCGTGACGGCCGCGGCGTGCGAGTGGTCCGCGCGAGGCGACCGAAGTACGTGGCGGCAACCTCGGTTCGACGACGGGTGGAATGGGCGGCGGGCCAACCGGAGGTGGAACACCCGCGCTCACTGCCACGACCGGTGGTACAACCGCTGGCGGCGCCGCCGCGGCACTGGAACTGCCTGGATCTTGTCCGGTGATAAGCTGTAGCACATCGTCGAACGCCGGAGCGGCAGATTCGAGGGCCTTCGTCGTATCCGGCGCCGCCGGCAGCGGCTCGGTCACCGCTGGTGTGGCCGCGGCTTCCGGCTCGCTGACTCCTGGCTCGCCGGATTCCACCGCGGATGGCGTAAGGCTGTCGACCTGGCTTAATGAAGAACCGGGAACGACGTTTGAGCGCCCGCATTTCGGGCAAGCGACGGTGCTACCGGCTTTACGATGACCGACGCTCAGTCGGCGGTGACAGTGTGAACAAGTGAACTGGACCGGCATCAGCGCACGACGACTGAAAAAAAGCGTTCTGTTCCGATCTTTCCAGGCTAACCCACTATGTTGCTCAAGGCCAGTGGGTTGTAGTCTCTATCCAGTGTTGACCTGTCTAGCTGTCGAAGGGACAAGGACACAAGATGTGGCGGCTGGGGCAGAGCTTGGACCGTAAAAAAGTTGGGCTTTATTACCTAAACTGCCGCTATCGGTTTCGAGTGAATTTGTTCACCGGCACAACGACCCCATCCGACTCGCCCGGATGGTGAAGCAGATGGTTGGCTAACATCGCCGGCCTACACACAATCTATGACTTCTTCTCGCAATCTTTCTAGCTGACCATCTTATTCACCATCCGCACGAGGCCCGCACTTGACATCGCACGGCGAACGATTAAACCGGAACGGCAGTCGCGTCAGATGAATCAAACCAGGAAAGCCATAATGCCTGCTCGCCGCGGGATAACACTCGTTGAAATCCTCGTCGTGATCGCGATCATCGCCGTGCTGGTGGGGCTGCTTTTACCGGCCGTGCAATATGCTCGGGAGTCGGCACGGCGGATGGATTGCAGCTCGCATCTACGGCAAATCGGACTCGCCGTGCTCCAGTATTACGACGTCAACAAAGGCCGGTTTTTCTTGCACCATCCCTTCGACGCGGACGTCATTTCCGAGGCCGGCCTGAGCGATTCGTTCGCGGAGATTTATTGGGAAGACAAGCTGATGCCGTTCATCGGCGGCACACAGGAAGCCGATGAGCAGCTTGCCAGGCAAGGCAAATGGGTGGCCAGCGAGCTGATCTATCGCTGCACGGACGACCTTTCAGTTCGGGCACCGTACATCAATGCCACGACCGGTGAGGTCGATGGCATTGCCAACCGCACCAGCTATCTGCTGAACTCGCAACTTAGCCACAAGACGCGGCGTTATGGCCTCTGGACGCTGGACCGTTTTATTCTTGGGGTCGGCACGTCGAACTTCGTGTCGTTTTCCGAGCGCGACGCCGACGGTTTGCTGGCCATACCCGGCGGCGATCCCAGGCAAGACGATTACGACATTTGGCTGGGCACCAAGATCTTTCAGCCCTGGGTTGCCTGGCAGCGCCACGCAGCGCAGGCCAATTATCTGTACCTCGACGCGCACGTCAAAACGCTCGACTGGGGCGTGGCGGTCATCCAGATGTTCCCAGACAAGCAGGTCTTTGTCGACGATATGAGTTACCCGTGATCGGTGACTCTCGGCCGACCAGTCACACATTCG
>JAICYA010000283.1 GCA_025934455.1 Rudaea sp. | reverse complement strand
GTTGCTCGACGACGACGCCAGCGCCACCGTGGTGCGCAACGATGGCGACTTCGCCAAGGCAAAAAAACAAGCACGAACACGCACGCTTAGCGCCCGTTACCGGCTGCCGTTCCTCGCGCATGCGACGGCCGAACCGCCGAGCGCGACGATCACGGTGACGAAGGAAAAGGTCGTGCTGATCGCCGGCTTGCATGATCCAGCCGGCGCATCGCACCTGCTGCACGCGATCACCGGCGTGCCGCGCGAGGCCATCGACATCCGCCTGCCGCGCGCGGGCGGCGACCTCGGCCGGCGCCTGCACAACGATTTCATCGCCGAGGCCGCGCTTGTCGCCAAGGAAGCCGACAAGCCGGTGAAGCTCGTGTGGCTGCGCGAGGACGACTTGCAACACGATTTCTACCGGCCGTTCGGCGTGCACGCGCTGACCGCGACGCTGGATCGCAAGCGGCATCTCACGGGTTGGTCGCATCGCGTCGCCGCGACACCGCGCAACCGGCGCGACAGTCGCCTGGCCGGAAAACCGATTTTCGCCGGTCTGCTCGATGCGGACACGTTTCCCGCCGGCTTGCTGCCCAACCTGCAGCAGCTGTTCCATGCCCTGCCCTGCGGCCTGCCGCGCGGCGAACTGTGCGGCGGCGCGGATGCGTTCCAGGCTTTCGCCACGCAATGTTTCCTCGACGAAGTCGCGGTTGCCACCCACCAGGACCCGGTCGTGCTGCGCATGGACCTGCTCGGCGCTCCGCGCATGCTGCGTCCGGGATTCGACACGGGTCGCCTGGCCGGCGTGCTGCGCATCGCTGCCGGCAAAATCGACTGGCAGCACAAGCCGAAGAACGGGCACGGTCTCGGCATCGCCTGTCATGCCGGCAACGGCGCTTACGCTGCGCACGCATTCGAGGTCTCGATCAGCGGCAACGACCTCGTCATCCACCGCGCCGTATGTGCGGTCGACGCGGGGCGCACGCTCAATCCGCTGAATCTCGAAGCGCAGGCGGCGAACACGACGCTGGCCGCCGTTTCCGCGACCTTGCACGAGGCGATCACACTCAAGAACGGCCAGGTGCAGCAGCGCAATTTCCCAGATTACCCGCTACTGCGCATGGGCCAGTCGCCGCACAGTGTGGACGTATACAGCGTCGATACCAGCACCGACCCCGCCAGCTTCGACGACATCGTCGCCGCCAGCGCGGCGCCGGCACTGGCGAACGCGGTCTATGCCGCGACCACGGTGCGCGTGCGCAGGCTGCCGTTGTTGCCGGAGTTGTTGCGGCTGCTTTGAACAATCAATAATCGCAAGCCTGCTCCTCGATTCGGCGTTTTTCCGCCGCACGCTCGCCGGCGGCATCTTCGGCTTGTTGCTGGCCGACGTCGTTTAGCGGATCGAGCGGATTGCCCATCACCAGGTGAGCCATGTGCGCTCCGCTCGCAGCGGCGGCGGCCGCCTGCGCAGGCGTCGGCGAATCGTCGAACCGGCTGCGCCGGCAGCGGATGAGGTTATGGCCGCGGGCGAGCATTTCCTCGCCGCGCGCGATGCCTACATCGTGCGGCGCGACGAAGCGCGCTTCGGATGGCAGACGCACCGCACCGTCTGGATCGAACAATTGCGGCACCGGCACAGATGGTACGACCGGTGCAGACACAGGCAATGGCGCGGCGGGCAACATGGCCGCAGCCATGTGCGCAGCGGTGCGGGACGGCGCCACGGGTTCGGGCGCGCGCGGCGGCGCGGGTTCGTCGACCAGGCGCACCTGCACGACCGATGGCTGCGATGCGGGTAGTGGAAACCGGCTCGCATACCAGAACACGAACAAGAGCGCATGCAGTCCAATCAGCAGCGCAAGCGCGACACTGCGGGCGTATCGCGGCAAACGCGCAGGACGCCGGCCGAGTCGTGCCAGCGCACGCACGCGGAGGTCGGCATCCCATTCCGCAGACATTGTCGCAGCGTCGCGGCCATCGAAACCTTGCTGCTGCGTCACCGCGATCCTTCGTCCACGCTTGGCGCGGCGAGCCTAGCAATCGGCATGTAAATCAGGGGTTAACCTTGCGCTGTCGCATCGCGCCTTGACGCAGCGTCCCGAAAGGAGAACGCTTGCAGGTCCACGCAACGCTGACGGGAGACGCTCATGGCCTACACCACAGATGGCATCCGAAACATCGCGCTCGCCGGACATTCCGCCGCGGGCAAGACCACGCTGTTCGAAGCCCTGTTGCATGCGGGCGGCGTGATCGGCGCGGCGGGTTCGGTCGAGCGCGGCACCACCGTTTCCGATTACGACCCGATGGAAAAGGAACGCAAGCAGTCATTGAATACGGCGATCGCCTCCATCGACAATGGCGATTGCCACATCAACCTGATCGACACACCGGGCGCCGCGGATTTCCGCGGGCCGACGCTGAGTGCGCTGGCCGCCGTGGAAACCTGCGCCGTCGTCGTCAACGCGCACAACGGCATCGAATACGGCACGCAGCGCATGATGCACCACGCCAAGGCGCGCGGGCTGGCGCGCATGCTGATCGTCAACAAGATGGACGGCGGCAACTGCCGCGTGCTGGTCGACCAGTTGCGCGAAACGTTCGGCGCGGAATGCCTGCCGATCAACCTGCCCGCGCAGGACGGCAAATCCGTCGTCGATTGTTTTTTCAAGCCGGAAGGCGTGGCGGATTTTTCTTCCGTCGCCGAAGCGCACCAGCGCATCATCGACCAGGTCGTGGAAATCAACGAAACCGTGATGAACCATTTCCTCGATGTCGGCGAGACGGGGCTTTCGGGCCAGGAACTGCACGACGCGTTCGAGCAGTGCCTGCGCGAAGGTCACCTGGTGCCTATCTGCTTCGTGTCCGCTCGCACCGGCGCGGGCGTGAAGGAACTGCTGAGCCTGATCGGCAAGCTGCTGCCGAACCCTGCCGAGGGCAACCCGCCGCCATTCCGCAAGGGCGTCGGCGCGAATGCGGCACCGATCGAAGCGGTGCCCGATCCGAAACACCATGTCATCGCCGACGTGTTCAAGATCGTCAACGATCCCTTCGTCGGCAAGCTCAGCGTGTTCCGCGTCTACCAGGGCACGGTGAAAAAGGACACGCAGCTTTTCATCGACGACGGCAAGAAACCGTTCAAGGTCGGACACCTGTTCAAGCTCCGCGGCAAGGAACACATCGAGATCGACAGCGCCATCCCCGGTGACATCGCCGCGGTGGCCAAGGTCGAGGAAATCCACTTCGACGCGGTGCTGCACGATTCGCACGACGAGGACCAGATCCATCTGAAACCGCTGGACTTCCCGCACCCGATGTTCGGCCTCGCCGTGGAACCTGCGCACAAGGGCCAGGAACAGAAACTCGCCACCGCGCTGCACAAGCTGTCGGAGGAAGATCCCTGCCTGCGCGTGGAGCACAACAAGGAATTGAACGAGAGCGT
>JAICYA010000179.1 GCA_025934455.1 Rudaea sp. | reverse complement strand
GCGTCGTCCAGGCGCTTGGCCAAGGCCCTTGCCCTGGCCACGCCGCCGACGTCGGGACTGACCACGATCAGGTCGCTGCCGCCGTGGCAGCGCCAGATGTCGGCCAGCAAAACGGGCGACGAGTATACATTGTCCACCGGGATATCGAAAAATCCCTGGATCTGGTCGGCATGCAGATCCACGGTCAAGACGCGGTCGGTACCGACCGTGCCGATCATCTTTGCGGCCACCTTGGCCGTGATCGGCACGCGCGCCGAGCGCGTGCGCCGATCCTGCCGGGCGTAACCGAAATACGGGAGCACCGCGGTCACGCTGGCCGCCGAGGCGCGCTTGAGCGCATCCACAATGACCAGCAATTCCATGAAGTTGTCCGCGGTCGGCGCCGAAGTCGGCTGGATCACGAACACTTCCTGGCCGCGCACGTTTTCCTCGATCTCGACCTGCACTTCACCGTCGGAAAACCGGCTGACCAGCGCCTTGCCCAGCGGCACGTTCAGCTCGTGGCAAACCGCAGCTGCCAGCGCGCGGTTGGCGTTGCCGGTGAAGACCAGCAAGCCGCGCTCTTCGCGCTCACGCGCGTAGCTGCCGGAGAAACCCGCTGAATTGGCCGTGTTCACACCCTGCTCCCGACGGAGGACGCGCAATTCGAACCGCAAAATCAACGCACTACGGAGTAATCAGCTCCACAAGCAGCCGAAAATGATAACACGGAAACGCGCAATCGCCCGTCCGCACAGCGGCCGCCAGGGCACCGCGTTGCGCGACCGGTAGTTGCCGGGTTCGGAGCGGAACGGATTTGCGCATGGCCGTGAAGTCTTCCGGCGAAGCGGCGACGCAGTCGCTCCGTTCGGTCGTGTGCGCGCTTACTATTTTTGTCCTGCGCCATGCGTGTGCATCGTGTCGATCGCCAGCGCCGAATGCGCATAGGCGCCGCCGGCGCGCATCTCCGCTGCGACCCAGATCGCCTCCATGATTTCCTGCTCGCTGGCGCCGTGGCGCAGCGCGGCTTCCGTGTGGCCGCGGATGCAATACGGACATTGGGTGACATGCGCGACCGCGACGGCGATCAACTGCTTGGTCTTGACCGGCAGCGCGCCCTCGGCGAAGACGGCGGCACTGAATGCCTTGAAGGCATCCAATTGCCTGGGCGCCAGTTCGCGGCGCTTGTGCGCGATTTCGGCGGTGGGTGGCGGATACATGGACTGGTCCATGACGGTATCTCCTTGTGGATGCGACGCGTTCAGCGCGCCGGCTGGCGCAAACGACTGCGGCGTCGGAGCGCCTCAGAGTCCGGCGTTGTTTCGATCCAGCACGCGCTCGGCGCGGTAACTCGAGCGCACCAGCGGTCCTGCGACGGCTTCCAGGAACCCCTTCGCCAGCGCCAGTTCGCGGTAGTGCCGGAATTCGTCCGGGGTGACGAAGCGTTCCACCGGCAGGTGATGCTCGGTGGGCCGCAGGTATTGCCCCATTGTGACGATGTCGACGCCGGCGCCACGGATGTCGTCGAGCGTGCGCTCGATTTCCGTGTCGGTCTCGCCCAGGCCCAGCATCAGGCTGGTCTTGGTCAGCGTCTGCGGCGCATGACGCTTGGCGAAGGCAAGCACGTCGAGCGTCTGCGCATAACCTGCGCGCGGGTCGCGCACGCGCCGGGTCAGGCTCTCGACAGTTTCCAGATTCTGCGCGTACGTGGTGAGGCCCGCGTCGAGCACGGTCGCGACCGCGACGTGCCTGCCGGCGAAATCGGGCGTGAGCGCTTCCACTGCAGTCTGCGGCGCACGCATATGGATCGCGCGGATGCAGGCCGCGTAGTGCGCCGCGCCGCCGTCCGGCAAATCGTCGCGGTCGACCGAGGTCAGCACGATGTACTTGAGTTTCATCAGCGCCACCGCGTCGGCCACCTGCATCGGTTCGAGCGGATCCAGCCATCCATGCGGGTTGCCCGTACTCACCGCGCAGAACGTGCAGGCGCGCGTGCACACCGATCCCATCAGCATCATGGTCGCCGTGCCCGCACCCCAGCACTCGGCGATGTTGGGGCAGCGCGATTCCTGGCACACGGTGTGCAATTTGTGGCTCTTGACGATGTCGTGAACCGATTCGTATTGCGCGCCACCGGGTAGGCGCACGCGCAGCCACGGCGGCTTGCGGCCGGCATCGGGCTTGCCGGTTTCGGCATTCGGGCGGATGCCGCCGTAGACCGCGCGGATGCCTTCGGGCGTGGTGTATTTCTCACCGCTGTGCGGGGCGTGGTTCGTGGTGTCGTCGGTCACGGGGTCAGCGCTCAAGCATCGGCAATTTGTCCGGCGTGCCATTCCAGTCGTCGGCGTCGGCGGGCGCATCGATGCGCGCGGCGATCACCGGCCACAATGGCGCCAATTCGGCATTGATCTGGAGGAAGTTTTCCTGACCCGCCGGCACGTCGTCCTCGGCGAAGATCGCCTCGGCCGGGCACTCGGCCACGCACAGCGTGCAATCGATGCACTCTTCCGGATCGATGGCAAGAAAGTTCCGGCCCTCGTGGAAGCAGTCGACCGGACACACTTCGACACAATCGGTGTACTTGCACTTGATGCAGTTGTCGGTGACAACGTGCGTCACCACGTTCTCCTGAAAACAGACCAGCGACCGCGTCATTGTATGCCGCGGACAGACTAAGCGGCGAGCGGCGGCGCTATGGCTTGAGCGTGGCCAGATATGCCGAAATGTTGGCGATATCGGTGTCGGTCAGGCTCTTGGCCATCGGTGCCATGATGGCGTTCTGCCGGCTGCCGTCGCGGAACGCCTTCAGCTGCGCGACCAGATACTCATCTTTCTGGCCGGCGACGTTCGGATAGATCGGCGCGATCGACACGCCGCTGGCGCCATGGCAGGCGATGCAGGTCGTCTCGTACTTCGCCTTGCCGGCGGCCGGATCGACCGCGTGCGCGGTGCCTGCGGCAAACACGGCCGCGATCGCGATGCCGGCGATGATGGTGGCTCGGGTCATGGTGTGTGCTCCTGTGCGAAATCCGCTGCGGCGGCGGCCGGTTGCGGCCGGTACAAGGCCGCCCACAAGGCGATGGTCGGAACCAGCGTGCCAACCCAGAATCCGCCCCAGAACGTCAGGTTCGGCAGCGTCGCCAGCGGCAGCATCGAGAGTAGGCCGAGCGCGATCGCGAGCACGATATTGACGCGGCTGAACCATGGATGCGGGTCGCTGCGTCGCGCCCACAGCGCCATCGCAAGGATGACGGCGGCGAATGCCGCGAACGGGAAGTAGCGCTGCTCGACCCAGGTCGGATGCAGCACGGTGGCGTAGGCCAACACGAGGCCGGTCAGGGTGTTGATGAGGTTCGGGATCATCGGTGCGGTTCCTGTTCGTGGTGCATGCGTTCGAGATAGCGCCAGGTCATCGGCGGTATGACCAGGTAGACGACGGCACTAGCGAGTATCAGCAATTTCCAGCCCGGATCGAGCGGCGTGTGGATCGCGATCACCAGCGCCAGCGCGAAAGCGAGCGCCCAGCACACTCCGCCCGCGCGTATCAGCGCCGGGCGCGACGAGATTCGGCCGGCGCTGTACAAACTGCCGTAACCGCCGCTGGCCAGCACGAACAGGCCGAGCAACGCGGCCGTCTCGAGCAACGCGGAAGGCGTCATGCCGGCTCCGGCAGTGCGCCCGCCGCCGGCACGCGCTTGGGCGACGACAGCAAGTCATAGGCGAGCACGACATAGCCGGCGGCGAACATGACGCCGAAGAACATGCGCGCCCACATGCCGGAAACGAACCACGGATTTTCCGACGCCGTCGTGAAGGCCATCAGCGTCGAACCGCCGATCGCGCGGCCGTAGAACGCCTGCGCCATGCCAGCCAGCAGCAGGCCCATCACCATGCCGACCATGCCGAAATTGAGCAGGCCGAAGCCCCATTTCCAGGCACGTCCGCCGAGCACATCGACGCCGGATGTCTGCTGCTTGGCAACGTACAGCACGGCGATGATCCCGCACACGTAGGCGCCGTAGAACGCGAAGTGGCCGTGCGATACCGTCCATTGCGTGCCATGCGAGAACAGGTTGATCTGCGGCAGCGTCATCATGAAGCCCCAGATGCCCGCGCCAATGAAGTTGAGCAACGCCTCGGTCGTGATCCAGTAGTACGCCGGCTGATTCCTGGTCTTCAAGCGGTGCGTGCCGGCGTCGTAGATCGCATGCACGACCATGCCGAGCAGCGGCAACGGCTCGAGTGCCGAGAAGAAACCGCCAATACTGAGCCAGTATTGCGGCGTGCCGATCCAGAAATAATGGTGGCCGAGGCCGAGGATGCCGGCGCCGAGCACCAACATTACTTCGATATAGAGCCAGGTCTCGACGATGCGGCGCGAAGTGCCCATCACATCCATCAGCACCAGCGCCATCACGCAGCCGATCAGCACCTCCCACGTGCTTTCGACCCACATGTGCACCAGCCACCACCACCAGTACAGATCCACCGACATATTGGTGACGGCGGGAAACGCGTCGAGATAGACCGCCACGAGCGGAATCAGATCCAGCACCAGCACCCACATGATGCCGGTCATCTTGCGCGCCTTGATGCAGGTGGCGATGACGTTGTAGGCGAACACCAGCATGACCGCGACGATGCCGATCGACGCCCAGCGCGGCGCCTCGACGTACTTGCGCCCCTGGTTGATGAACCACATCGAGAACTCGTTGGCGCCACCGTACTGCACGAACAGGAACACGATCGCGACGACCGCGACCACCGCGCAGAACACCCAGAACGTCAGCTCGGCCAGCCACATGCCCTCGACCTCGCGGCCGAGTTCCTTGGGCAGGTACCAGTACACCGCGCCGAGAAAACCCATCAGCAGCCAGATCACCAGCGTGTCGATGTGCAGGATCTTCGACATGTTGAAGTTGAAGATGTTGAACAGCAGCGACGGGTACAGGTAGTACAGCGCCGACAACAGCCCGAACAGGATCATCACGCCGAACAGTGTCACGGCGGCGGTGTAATAGCGCAGCGAGAGTTTCTGGGAACGGTACACGGCCAGGCTCCTACGGTTGTTTGCCGGCTTG
>JAICYA010000123.1 GCA_025934455.1 Rudaea sp. | reverse complement strand
TCGTCCATCAGCCCGCTCTGGGTGTGCAGGCGACCGGCGGTATCGGCGATCAGCACGTCTGCGCCGCGGGATTTCGCCGATTGCAGCGCGTCGAAGATCACGCTGGCCGCATCCGCGCCGGAAGCTTGCGCGATCACCGCCACGCCGTTGCGCTCACCCCAGGTCTTGAGCTGTTCGACCGCTGCGGCGCGGAAGGTATCGCCGGCGGCGAGCAGGACTTCGTTGCCGTCGTTCTGCAATCGCCGCGCGAGCTTGCCGATGGTGGTGGTCTTGCCGACGCCGTTCACGCCGACCATGAGGATCACGAAAGGCTTGTGCGCGGGGTCGATGCGCAGCGGTTGCGCGACCGGCGCGAGCAGGGCGACGAGGCGTTCGCGCAACGCTGCCAGCAGTTGTCCTGCATCGGCGAATTCGCGTTTGGCGAGGCGCGCGCGCAAGGCTTCGATCAACTCGGTGCTGGCGGCGACGCCGAGATCGGCGCCGATGAGAATCGTTTCGAGATCGTCGAGAAGGGACTCGTCGAGTTTGGGATGGCGCGCGAACAGGTCGCGGATATCGCGATTGAGCACGCTGCCGGCCAGGCGTTCGCGCCAGGTCTTTTTCACCGATTCGGGGTTTTCGGCAGGGCTTTTCGGCTTGCGGTTTCCGCTTTCCGATTCCTGTTTCTTCCAGAACTTGAGCATTGCGCATCGACTTCCACGACAATGGCGCCATGGTATCACCGCGACCCTCGTCACCTTCCGGAAAACTGCGCATCATCGGCGGCTCGTTGCGCGGCTCGCGCATTGCGGTGCCGGACGCGCCGGGCCTGCGACCCACGCCGGACCGCGTGCGCGAAACGCTGTTCAACTGGCTGGCGCCGGTCATCCATGGTGCTCGCTGCCTGGACCTTTTCGCCGGCACCGGTGCGCTCGGCATCGAAGCGCTGTCGCGCGGCGCCGCGCAGGTGGATTTCGTCGAGGCCGATGCGCGGCTTGCCGACCTGCTTCGTGCCAACCTGATCCGGCTCAAGCAGGATGCAAACGTGCACGGTACCGACGCGCTGCGTTTTCTGGCGCGGGATGCGGCACGTTACGACGTGGTCTTCCTCGATCCGCCATTCGCGTCGAACCTGTGGGGCGATGCGGCATGGGCGCTGGAAGCGCACGGCGGCCTGTGCGAATCGGCGTGGATCTACGTCGAAAGTCCCGCGAACGCCACGCTGGAATTGCCGCAAAACTGGGCGCCGCATCGCGACGGCCGCGCCGGGGACGTGCGTTACGCGCTCTACCGCCGCGTGGGTGCATCGGCTAAGCTTTAGCAGTCATGCCCAAAGCATCTTTCAAGCCGGCTCGCGCGCGCATCGCGGTGTATCCCGGCACGTTCGATCCGATCACCAACGGCCACGCCGACCTGGTCGGTCGCGCCGCGCCGCTGTTCGATCGCCTGATCGTCGGCATCGCGCAGAGCGCGGGCAAGAGTCCGAGCTTCACCCTGGACGAACGCATCGCGCTGGCCAGGAACGCGCTCGACGGCATCGCGAATGTGGAAGTGCGCGGCTTTGCCTCGCTGTTGGCGAATTTCGTGCGCGAAACCGGCGCGGGCGTGATCCTGCGCGGTCTGCGCGCGGTGTCGGATTTCGAATACGAATTTCAGCTCGCCAGCATGAACCGGCACCTGATCCCGGATGCCGAAACCCTGTTCCTGACGCCGGCCGAGCAGTACAGCTTCATTTCCTCATCGTTGGTGCGCGAGATCGCGCGCCTCGGCGGGGACGTTTCCGATTTCGTCCACCCGGCGGTGCAGAAAGCGCTGCGCAACCGCTGGAAAAATTCCCGAAAAGCAAAGGTGAAATCATGAAAAACCGGATTCGTATACTTTTCCTGGCGCTGGCCAGCATGCTCATGCTCGCTGCCTGCGGCCCGAGCGACGAAGACAAGGCGAAAGCCGCCGCGGATGCTGCCGCAGCCGAGGCGGCCAAGCCGGTGCCGCTGCCCGCCGCCGGCGCCGACGACGCGGCCTGGCAGAAGTACCTGGTCTCGGTCGTGACCCACAACATGCAGGGCGTCAAGACCAATCATCCGTTCATGTATTACGTGCCGGCCGGCGACAGCCAGGAAGCGCAGGACGCGCGCAAGAGCCAGCTCGACAATGTCTCAACCACGGTCGCGCGCGGCGTTTTGCCCGGCAACATGCTCGCCTTCGGCGGCCCGGATTCCAAGCTTACTGCCGACCTGATCGTGGACGCTTTCGCTGGCACACCGGACAAGGCTTATCCGGGAGCGAACGACGGTTCGTTCAAGAGTGTGGTGGTGCTGTTCGCCGGTGCCGCTGCGGATCAGCAACGCGTACAGGACGCGATCGCGAAGTCGGGTGCGGAGCTGCGCTTTATCGAGATGAAGTGACGCGGGAATGTTCCCTCTGCCGCCAACGGCAGAGGGAAACTGCGATGGCTTTGAAAATCCTCGACACCTGCGTCAACTGCGACGTCTGCGAACCGGTTTGCCCGAACAAGGCGATCACGGCGGGAACGGTCGTTTACGAGATCGCGCCGCAGCGCTGCACCGAGTGCGTCGGCCACTACGATGCACCGCAATGCGTGGAGGTGTGTCCGGTCGAGTGCATCATCGTCGATGCCGACCACGTTGAATCGCCGGACGCATTGCTGGCGAGGTACCGGGTGCTGACCGGCGGAGAGCCAAAATGAAAAAACTGTACATCGCCGCATTTGTCGCCTTCGCCGCACTCGCTTTCGGCGCGAATGCTGCCGAGCGTCCCGGCCACGCCGCGATCGCCAGCGCGCACAAGCTCGCCACTCAGGCCGGCTTCGAGGTTTTGGCGGAAGGTGGCAACGCGTTCGACGCCGCAATCGCCGTGGCGGCGACCCTGTCGGTGGTCGAACCGCAAAGTTCCGGCATCGGCGGCGGCGGGTTCTTCCTGCTGCATCGCGCGAGCGACGGCAGGAACGTGATGCTGGACGCGCGCGAAACCGCGCCGGCGGCAGTGAAGGAATCGCAATACCTCAAGGCCGACGGCACGCCGAACCGCGACACCGCGCTGTACGGACCGCTGGCCGCCGGCATTCCGGGCGAGCCCGCCGCGCTGGTCTGGCTCGCCGCGCATTACGGCAAGCTGCCGCTGTCTAAGTCGCTGGCGCCGGCGATCCGCATCGCGCGCGAGGGATTCCAGCCCGGCAAGACCTTCCTCGGCGCGATCGCCGACCATCGCGAACAGATCGCGCGCTATCCGGGGACCAAGGCGCTGCTGATGCCGAACGGCGAGGTGCCGAAAGCGGGCTGGACGTTCCGCAATCCGGACCTGGCCACCACGCTCGAGCGCATCGCCACGCACGGCAACGACGGCTTCTACAAGGGTAAGACCGCCGAACTGATGCTCAAGGCCGTGCGCAAGACGGGCGGCGACTGGACCGCGGCCGACCTTGCCGATTACCGGATCGTCGAACGCGAGCCGCTGGACTTCGACTACCGCGGTTTCAAGATCGTCACCGCGTCGCCGCCTTCGTCCGGCGGCGTGGCGCTGGAGGAAATGTTTAACGTGCTGTCCGGCTACGACCTGGACAAGATGCAGCGCCCGCAGCGCTTGCACTACATCATCGAGGCGATGCGCCGTGCGTTCCGCGACCACAACGAATACCTGGGCGATCCGGATTTCGTGAAGATGCCCCTGGCGACGCTGCTGTCGCCGCAGTACGCGGCCGGCCTGCGCGCCGGCATCCTGCCGGACAAGGCGACGCCGTCTTCGATGCTGCCATCGTCCGTGGCGCACGATCCGGGCATGCATACCACGCATTTTTCCATCGTCGACGCCGACGGCAACATGGTGGCGACCACGCAGACCGTGAACACGCATTTTGGCTCGTGCCTGGTGCCGCCGGGCACGGGCGTGTTCCTCAACAACGAGATGGACGACTTCGCCCTCGTCCCCGGCGCGCCGAACGCCTACGGCCTGCTCGGCAACAAGGCGAACGCGCCGGCGCCGGGCAAGCGCATGCTGTCGTCGATGTCGCCGACATTTGTATTCAGTCCGCAACGCGTCGGCGTGCTCGGCTCGCCGGGCGGATCGACCATCATCACCCAGGTGTTCGAAGGCATGCTCGCGTTCATGCACGGCGAATCCGCTGCGCAAATCGCGGCGACGCCACGCTATCACCATCAATATCTGCCCGATGTCGTTTACGTCGAGCCCGGCGCCTTCGATGCGGACACGACCAAGGCGTTGGCCGGCATGGGCTACGACGTCAAGGCGCGCGGGCACTGGGGCTTCATGAACGTGGTGACCTGGGACCTGCGCGCGAACAAGCTCGATGCGGCCAGCGATCCGCGCCATGAGTCCGGATTGGGCGAAGTGAAATGAAGCTCTGGTCCATCCTCGGTAACTCGCAGCGCCTCGATGGCGGCGCGATGTTCGGCAACGCGCCGCGCGCGATGTGGGAAAAATGGATTGTCCCCGACGCGGACAATCGCATTCCGCTGGCCTGCCGCGCGCTGCTCGCGCAGGATCTGGACGGCAAGAACGTGCTGTTCGAAACCGGCATCGGCGCATTCTTCGAACCGAAGTTGCGCGAGCGTTATGGCGTGGTCGAGGATCGTCACGTGCTGCTCGATTCGCTGCGCGCGGCGGGCTTCGGGCACGAGGACATCGACACGGTCGTGCTCTCGCACCTGCATTTCGACCATGCCGGCGGCCTGCTCGCGCTGTGGCACGCAGGCGCGGCCCCGGAGCTGTTGTTCCCGAAGGCGAAGTTCGTCGTCGGCAAGCGCGCGTTCGAGCGTGCCATGCATCCGCATCCGCGCGACCGCGCCTCGTTCATTCCCGAACTGCCGGAACTGCTGGAAAAGTCCGAGCGCCTGGAACTCGTGGAAAACGCGCATTCGTTCGCCTTGGGCAAGAGCGTGCGCTTCACCTTCAGCGACGGTCACACGCCGGGGCTGATGCTGGCAGAAATCGTCGTGGCGTCGGGTGGAGTAGTTTTCTGTGCGGATTTGATCCCCGGCCGCCCATGGGTGCATCTGCCGGTGACCATGGGCTACGACCGCGCACCGGAGCTGCTGATCGATGAGAAGCGTGCCTTCCTCGAGGACAAGCTCGCCCGCAACGTGCGCCTGTTTTTCACCCACGATGTGCAATGCGCGCTGGCGCGGGTGGCGCGCGACGAAAAGGGCCGCTTCGGCACCACCGACGAAATGCCGGAACTGACCGGTCTGGTGGCCTGACGTGGCCAAGCGCAAGCGCAAGAAGGCGTCCATGCCACGCTGGCCTGTCGCGGTACTCGTCGTTGCGGTCATCGCTGCGGCGCTGTGGTTTGGACGCGCACGTCTGCCGGCATTGCACCTGCCGTCGCTGGCCAGCGCGCCTGCCGGCGTGTTGGCGGTGGACGCCGCACACGTCGACAAGGCCAACGATGGCCGGCGCGTGCGCATTACCGGCCTGCTTGCGGCCGATGGCCCGGTGCGCGATGCGCAGTTGGGCGTGAGCGCCGCCGCTGCCGTACTTTTGCGCAATGTGGAAATGTACCAATGGCGCGAGCATTGCGCCGGCATGACGTGCACTTACGATACTGGCTGGGGTGCGCCGAGCGATTCGCGCAAGTTCCGCGAGGCCAAGGGTCACGAGAATCCGTCGGCGCCGTTTGCCACGGCAGCGTTCGTCGCGCCGGGACTCAAGCTCGGCGCATTCGCTGTCGACTCGGCCCTGCTCGCCGCCCAGCATGCGCCGCAGGCCTACCCGGTCAGCGATGCTGGACTTCCGCCGAACCTCGCCGCCAGTTTCAGCGCGATGAACGGTGCGCTCTACGCCGGCGGCGATTCGGCGCAGCCGCAGGTCGGCATGCTGCGCGTGAGCTATCGCGTCGTGCCGCTCGGCGCGGCCACGCTCGAAGGCGTGCAGCGCGACGGCGCACTATCGGCAAAATAGCCGGTTAATCGGCAGCCATGCCGAACAATTCGTCGGCATGGTCGAGGAAATACAGTCCGGCGAACAATTTCGGATCGATCGAATAGCCCTCGCGCGCCTTGGCCAGCAACCAACGCGGGGCATCCCGGCGCAGCACCTCGTGCACGATGATGTTTTCGGTGTGGTCGCCGCCACCGGTGTGCTCGCGCACCAGGTCGAAGGCACGCACGAATGCGATGACCTCGTTGCTCATGCCCGCGGACGATGGCCCGGCGAGCAGGAATTCCACGCGTCCGGCGCGGTAGCCGGTTTCTTCGAGCAGTTCGCGCCGCGCCGCGTCCACGGCGTTTTCGCCGGGTGTGCCGTCGCGGTCGCCGACCAGGCCGGCTGGCATCTCGATGGTCTTGGCGCCGATCGCCTCGCGCCATTGCTCGACGAACAGGATGTGATCTTGCGGCGTCAGCGCCACGATGATCACGCCGCCGCCCGGATTCGTGCGTTCGGCGAATTCCCAGCGCCCGCGCTTGCGCAGGCTGAGCCAACGGCCCTCGCAAAGGGTTTCGACGGGGGAGTGGACGT
>JAICYA010000175.1 GCA_025934455.1 Rudaea sp. | reverse complement strand
CTGCTCTGCGGCCAGTCCGGCGCCGGACAACGCGACCTGTGCGCGGCCTGCGCTGCGGACCTGTTGCGCAATCGCGCGTGTTGTCCGCGTTGCGCGTTGCCGCTGGAGGCGCCGGCACCGCTGTGCGGCGAGTGCCTGCACAGCGCACCGCCGTTCGCATCGGCTTGCGTGCCGTTCGTCTATGCGCCGCCGCTGGATGCGTTGCTGACACGCCTGAAATTCGGCCGTAGCCTCGCCGCCGGACGCGTCTTGTCGGAACTGTGGATTGCGGCTGCGCACGCATCGCCGCCGTCGATTCCGCAGGCGCTGATTCCGGTGCCGCTGCACGCCGGCCGCCTGCGTGAGCGCGGTTACAACCAGGCGCTGGAACTGGCAAAACCTCTGGCGCATGCGTTCGGCATCGCCCTACGCAACGACGTTCTCGTGCGTACGCGGGCGACATCGGCACAGTCGAATCTGGATGCCGATGCGCGCCATCACAATTTGCGCGGCGCATTCGCGGTCATCCCGAATGCCACGTTGCCCGTGCACATCGCACTATTCGACGACGTGATGACCACCGGCACGACCCTGCGCGAATGTGCACGCACGCTGTTGAGTGCTGGCGTGGGATGCGTGGATGTGTGGGCGGTGGCGCGTGCGCCGAAGCGTTACCTTAGTGCGTAACCCAGTAACACGCCCAGCCACAACGCCAATCCCACCCAGTTGTTGCTGCGGAACGCCGCGAAACACGCATCGCGCTCACGCCGGCGCATGATCCACAGTTGCCAGGCGAACAGCAGTGCGCCGATACCAACGCCGACGAAATAAACCCAGTGCAGGTGCCCGCGCTGCGCAAGCAGCGCCATTGCGCCGAGGAACGTGACCATCAGGATGGCAAGGATGGGCAGGTCCGCGTCGCCGAACAAGATCGCCGTGGATTTCACGCCGATGCGGATGTCGTCATCGCGGTCGACCATCGCGTACTCGGTGTCGTAGATCGTCGCGAACAGCACGTTGGCCAAAAACAGCAGGCCGCACAGCGGCAGCATCTTGACGAAGGCGTCCCAACTCCCGGCCACGGCCGCGAACGCCATCGGGATCGACCAGCCGAACGCGCAGCCCAGGTACACCTGCGGCAGGTAAGTGTAGCGCTTCATGAACGGATAGGTCACGGCGAGGAACGCGCCGATGAAGGACAACTCGATCGTGAGTTTGTTGGTCAACAGCACGAGCCCGAAGGCGAGCACGATCAGTGCGATGAAAACGCCGATAGCCTCGCGTGGCGCGACCGTGCCGGCGGCCAGCGGGCGCTCGCGCGTGCGCTTGACCTGCGGATCGAACTTGCGGTCGGCGAGGTCGTTGACCACGCAGCCGGCCGAGCGCATCAGCCACACGCCGAGCGTGAAGATGAGAAGCAAGCCGATCGAGGGGAAATCGCCGGTCGCCAGCCACAATGCCCACCAGGTCGGCCATAGCAGGAGCAGCGCGCCGACCGGCCGATGCATGCGCGCCAGTTTGGCGTATTCGATCAGGCGTGCGCGCACGCGCGGCCAATCGATGCCGCTCCGCGCGGGCGCAGCCACCGTTCGCGGCACGCTGCGTGGATTGGCGGATCGAACCGGCGGTCGCGGCCGTGGAGGTGTTTTCGCGGACATGTGGCTAGTGTAACGATAGCGATGCGAATCCGCGCGGCGTATCCTGCGCGGAGATTTCCTCAGGGGTGAGTGATGGAAAAACTGCTGCCGTCCCGATTCGTGCCGTTCGTGTTGTGCGTGGCCATGTTCGTGTTGTCGCTGGCCATGCTGTTCGACGGATCGCCGCATGGCGTGTGGCTGTGGCGCTCGCTGGCGGTGCTCAGCGGCGCACTGTGCGCGGTCGGCATCTTCGACATGGCACAGCGCAAGCACACGCTGTACCGCAACTTCCCGCTCACCGCGCATATCCGTACGTTCTTCGAATTCTTCCGGCCGATGCTGCGCCAGTACGTGGTCGAATCGGATACCGAGGAAGTGCCGTTCTCGCATGCCCAGCGCGCACTCGTCTACCAGCGCGCGAAGAACGTCGAGGACAAGCGTCCGTTCGGCACCGAGCAGAACCTGTATGCGACGCAGTACGAGTGGATCAACCACTCGCTCAGCCCCGCGAAGATCGAGGGTCACGATTTCCGCATTGAGATCGGCGGACCGGAATGCAAGCAGCCGTATTCGGCCAGCGTGTTCAATATCTCGGCGATGAGTTTCGGCTCGCTGTCGGCGAACGCAATCCGCGCCTTGAACGAGGGCGCGCGGCGCGGTGGTTTCTACCACGACACCGGTGAAGGTTCGCTGTCGCGTTACCACCGCGAAATGGGCGGCGATATCTGCTGGGAAATCGGCTCGGGTTATTTTGGCTGCCGCAATGCGGATGGCAGTTTCAGCCTCGACAAATTCACGGAAACCGCGAATTCGCCGCAGGTGAAGATGATCGAGGTCAAGTTGTCGCAGGGCGCCAAGCCCGGACACGGCGGCGTGCTGCCGGCGGCCAAGGTCAGCGCGGAAATCGCCGAGGCGCGTGGCGTGCCGATGGGTGTGGACTGCGTCTCGCCGGCCGCGCACAGTGCGTTTTCCACGCCAGTGGAATTGCTCCAGTTCGTAGCCAGGCTGCGCGAGAAATCCGGCGGCAAGCCGACCGGCTTCAAGCTCGCGATCGGCCACCCGTGGGAATGGTTTGGCATTGCCAAGGCCATGCAACAAACCGAACTCTTGCCGGACTTCATCGTCGTCGACGGCGGCGAGGGCGGCACCGGCGCCGCGCCGCTGGAATTCGTCGACCATGTCGGCGCGCCGCTGCGCGAGGCGCTGCTGCTCGTGCACAACACACTGGTCGGCCTGAACTTGCGCGACAAGGTGCGCCTGGGCGCCAGTGGCAAGGTCATCACCGGCTTCGACCTGGCGCGCAACATGGCACTCGGTGCGGACTGGTGCAATGCCGCGCGCGGCTACATGTTCGCGCTGGGCTGCATCCAGTCGCAAAGCTGCCATACCGATCGCTGCCCGACCGGCATCGCGACGCAGGATCCGTCGCGCTGGAAAAAGCTCGATGTGCCGGACAAGGCCGAACGCGTGCGCATGTTCCACGACAACACGCTCAAGGCGCTGAAGGAATTGATCGCGGCCTCGGGCATGAGCCATCCCAACGAGATCGGCCCGGAACACATCATCCGGCGCGTCTCCTCGACCGAGGTGCGCTCCCTGTCGGCGCTATACCACTTCGTCAAACCCGGCGAATTGATCGGCGGATTGCCCGATCACGCGGTATTCAAGGTTTTCTGGCATGCCGCGCGCACCGACAGTTTCGCGCCGCCGAGCTATGTGCTGGAGCAACACCACACCAAGACGCACTGAAAAACAGGCAAAAAAAACCCCGGGAGGCTCGCATCCGTCCCGGGGCGTAGGGAGTTCGGTTGTATTCGGATCAGGCGGAGAGGCGGCTCAGCGCTTCGTTGATGCGCGCAAGCTTGGTTTCCAGCGGGCTGACCGCATCGGCGTCGTTCGCGGAACCATGGTGACGCGCATCCTCGATGGCCATTTCCAGGCGGCTCATTTCGATCATCAGATCGTGGCGCAGGAACAGCGGATTCAAGGTCATCACGGCGGCGGTTGCGAGCATGACACTCTCCAATCTTCGGTGTAGGTACGATGATGCAGAAGGCGTGCCAACCCAGGAAATAGGCCGTTTTCCGGGGATTGCGTCCGGGCGGTGACGATTTTTGACGCAATCTGACCGCAAACCAGGTCTACGGGCTGACGCAACATGACCTCGTTCACACTTCCGTAAGCCGGTTTTGCGTTAATATGCCCGCGCAAAATCCCTGCGGACACGAGAGTTTCGCTCCGCACGGTTCGGTCACTGGCGCCCGGCATACGGTCCTCTTGGATTCCCCTGTTCCTAAGACCGCCGGGCGCCAGCCTTATCGCAAACCCTCCCAAGCGGCGCTACGGCGCCGCTTGGCGTTTGTATAATCCGCGCCGCAAAGACGCGAGAGCCGCGGCGACGACGACGCCGGCGAACAAGCAATATGATCAATAACGCACACGACTACGATGTGATCGTCATCGGCGGCGGCCATGCCGGCACCGAGGCCGCGCTCGCCTCCGCGCGCCTGGGCGCGCGCACTCTATTGCTGACCCACAATATCGAAACCCTGGGGCAGATGAGCTGCAATCCGGCCATCGGCGGCATCGGCAAGGGTCATCTGGTCAAGGAAATCGACGCGCTGGGCGGCGCGATGGCGATGGCGGCCGATCGCGCCGGCATCCAGTGGCGCACGTTGAACGCATCCAAGGGACCGGCCGTGCGTGCGACGCGCTGCCAGGCCGACCGCGCACTGTACAAGGCGACGATCCGGCGCATGCTGGAAACCCAGCCGAATCTTTCCATCTTTCAGCAGTCGGTCGAGGATCTGACCATCGAAGGCGACCGCGTGACCGGCGCGGTGACGCAGATGGGCCTGGTCTTTTTCGCGCGCTGCGTGGTGCTGACCGCGGGTACCTTCCTCGCCGGCAAGATCCATGTCGGCCTCGAGAATTATGCGGGCGGCCGCGCCGGCGATCCGCCATCCGTGGGTTTGGCCGCACGCCTGCGCGAACTGCCGCTACGCGTCGATCGCCTGAAAACCGGAACGCCGCCGCGCATCGACGGACGCAGCATCGATTTCACCGGCCTGGCGGAGCAGCCGGGCGACGATCCCATGCCGGTGTTTTCGTTCATGGGCACGGCGGCCGATCATCCGCGCCAGGTCAGCTGCTGGATCACCCATACGAGCGAGCGCACCCACGCGATCATCCGCGGCGCACTCGACCGCTCACCGCTGTACACCGGCAGGATCGAGGGCATCGGTCCGCGCTATTGCCCATCGATCGAGGACAAGGTCGTGCGTTTCGCCGAGAAGGCGTCGCACCAGATCTTCATCGAGCCGGAAGGCCTGGAAACCACCGAGATTTACCCCAACGGCATTTCCACGTCGTTGCCGTTCGACGCGCAGGTGGAACTGGTGCGCAGCATCCGCGGTTTCGAGAACGCGCACATCACCCGGCCCGGCTATGCCATCGAATACGATTACTTCG
>JAICYA010000346.1 GCA_025934455.1 Rudaea sp. | reverse complement strand
GCTTGCGATCGGCTCGGCGGCGCTGGTGCTGGTCGGCTATGTGAGCTGGCGCGTGTACCAGTTCATCGTGCGGACGGGCGTTGCGGCGAAGGCCGAAGCGTCGTAGGAGCGCGCCTGCGCGCGATACGGCAGGCCGGATGTGACTTCGTTGAACAATCCACGACCGCGAGGACATCCGCGCGGCATGTGGCGCGCGCAGGCGCGCTCCTACAAAAGGCCGCGCTCGATGAGGAACGCATGCGCGTCTTCCGCATCGCGCTCGAACCAGGCGCGTGCGGAGCCGAGCCGAAAGGTGTAGCCCCACGCATCCATGTCGGCCAGCGCCCGCTCGCGGCCGAAGCCGGGCAGGGCATCGGCCAGCACGATTTGCAAGTAGCAGGTCGCGTCTTCCTCGATCTGCGAATCGCTGGCGTCCGTGTGCACGGCTGCGCGTTGCGCGGGGTCAAGCACCAGCAGGTGACAGGTTTCGTGCAGCAGCGAATGCACCGGCGTATCCGCGCGCGCGTATACGCTGGCGCCGATCACGCCGGCCTCGCACTCACCCCAATAGCTGCCGGGAATCGCCGCGCAGTCTTCCACGCGAATCAGTTGCAGACCGCGCCGCGCGAGCAAGGCGGCGCAGGCCTCGAAGCCGAGGTCGCCGATGCGGAGGACCTCATGATCGCCGCGCATGCCCACGATTCAGGCGCGCGCCGCCTTGGCCGGCCCCTCCGGCAGGGCCACCGACAGCTCCAGCACCTCGTGTTCGCCGTCGCGTTCCAGATTGATCTGGATCGCATCCGGATCCACATTCACGTATTTGCGGATCACAGCCAGCAGCTCGCCGCGGAGCAGCGGCAGGTAATCCGGGCCGCCGCGTGCGACGCGTTCCTGCGCGACGATGATGCGCAGGCGTTCGCGCGCGATGTTGGCGGTGTTCTTCGGGCGCGCGCGCAGGAAATCGAGAAGGCTCATTGCGTGCTCCTCAGGTACCGAACATGCGCTTGAAGAAGCCTTTCTTCGGCGCATCCACGAAACGCAGCGCGATGTCCTCGCCTTCAAGGCGCGCGACCGCATCGGCATAGGCTTGTCCCGCAATCGAACCGGCGTCATGGATCACCGGCACGCCGGCGTTCGATGCAGCCAGCACGTTCTCCGATTCCGGTATCACGCCCAGCACCGGAATGCCGAGGATTTCCTCGACATCCGTGACGCTCATCATCTCGCCGGCTTCCACGCGCACAGGGTTGTAACGCGTCAGCAGCAGGTGTTGCGGCATCGCGTCGTCGCCGCGTTCGGCGCGGCGGGTCTTCGAGGAAAGCAGTCCGAGGATGCGGTCGGAATCGCGCACGCTCGACACTTCCGGATTCACCACCACCACCGCACGATCGGCGAAATACATGGCAAGGTGCGCGCCTTTCTCGATGCCGGCCGGCGAGTCGCACACGACATAGTCGAAGCCGTCCTTCGCCAGCTCATCCAGCACGCGCTCCACGCCTTCCTGGGTCAGTGCGTCCTTGTCGCGTGTTTGCGACGCGGCGAGCACGAACAAATTGTCGTGGCGTTTGTCGCGGATCAGTGCCTGTTTCAACGTGGCTTCGCTGTGGATCACATTGACGAAGTCGTAAACCACGCGCCGCTCGCAACCCATGATCAGGTCGAGATTGCGCAGGCCCACGTCGAAGTCAATGACCGCGACTTTGTGTCCGCGCTGGGCGAGTCCGCTGGCGAGCGAGGCGGACGTGGTGGTTTTGCCCACGCCGCCCTTGCCGGATGTGACGACGATAATTTCAGTCAAGGGTGAATCTCCGGTGGATTGCCTTAAAGTTTTTCGATGCGCAGTTTTTCGCCTTGCAGGAATATCTGCACGGCGCGTCCCTCATACTGCGCGGGGATTTCCTCGAACACGCGGTAGTGGCCGGCGATGGAAACGAGTTCCGCGCGGAATTCGCTGCAATAGATGCGCGCGTTCTCGTCGCCCAGTGCGCCGGCAAAAGCGCGGCCGCGCAGCGGGCCGTACACGTGCACGTTGCCGTCGGCCAGCACTTCCGCGCCATTGGCGACCGGCGCCACGATCACCAGGTCGCGGCCGCGAGCGTAGACCTGCTGGCCGGTGCGCACCGGTTGCGCGTGCTGCTGCGCGCTGACAGGCGCGGACAAACCGGCCGGCGTTTCGCCGGCATGCACGGGTTGTGCGGGTTGCGTACTTGCCGGCACCGGCGCGGCTTCCGCGCGCGGCGCGGGTTCACTCTCGCGCTCATAGGCCGCGCGGAACTTGGCGATCAATGGCAGACCGAGCCGTCGCGCCAGCGCGTCGGTTTCGCTCGTGCCGTAAGCCAACCCGACCGGCAGCATGCCGGCCGCACGCACCGCCTCCAGCAGCGCGTCCGTCGCGCCGTCGTCCGGCAGCTTGGGCAGATGCGAAAGATCCAGCACCACGGCGGCGCGTTCGAATAACTGCGGCGCGGCGCGCACGCGGCGTTCGAGTTCGCCATGCAGTGCGGCGGCGTCTTCGCGTTTGATGCGCACGCTGGCGATACCGACCTGCCCGAACTTCAGCTCGATGGCATCCCCGTTGTCGCTGCGCACCCCGGCAGCCGCGCTCACGCACCACCCGCGGCGGTGCGCGGCAGCTCGGTGAAGCTGGGCCGGTCGCGTTGGGCCAGGCAGGGCAGCGATGGCATGCCGCGCGAATAGGTGTTGCGCACGTATTCGAAGCACTCCAGCGGCTTGGCCAGGAGGCACACGCGACGGTCGCTTTCGGG
>JAICYA010000270.1 GCA_025934455.1 Rudaea sp. | reverse complement strand
TCGCCGACGTGGAACAGTCTCAGGCCCGCGGATTCGTGCTGGTACAACAACACCACGATCGCCACGATCTGCATCACGGTCTTGATCTTGCCGAGCATGGCCACCTTGACCAGGCCGCGTGCACCGATTTCCGCCATCCATTCACGCAGCGCGGAAATCGCGATCTCGCGGCCAACAATGATTGCGCTGACCACGGCGAGCAGCGGCGTAGGATTTTCCTGCACCAGCAGGAACAGCGTCACCGCGACCATGAGCTTGTCGGCGACCGGATCGAGGAAGGCGCCGAAGCGCGAATACTGGTTGAGGCGTCGGGCGACGTAACCGTCCAGCCAGTCGGTGATTGCGGCGGCGAGAAAAATCGCTGCCGCGGCGATGTTGGCGCCGTGGAATCCCGCATAGAACACGGCCACCATCACTGGCAACAACGCGATGCGGAACAGGGTGAGGATGGTCGGCCAGGTCAGCAGCATGCCGGCGAGTGTGCCACGTCTGCGCTCAGCCGTGGAAAGCGGCATAGATTTTCGCGGCCAGTTCGCGGCTCACGCCATTGACTTGGGCGAGTTCGTCGATGCCCGCCGCCGCCACACCGCCGATGCCGCCGAAATGCTTGAGCAGCGCCGACCGCCGCTTGGCACCGACGCCGGCGATTTCCTCCAACCGGCTTTTTTCGCGCGCCTTCTCGCGGCGCTGGCGGTGTCCGGTGATGGCAAAGCGATGCGCCTCGTCGCGGATCGCATCCAATAGATGCAAGGCGGGCGATTCCGGCCCCGGCCACAGGACTTTGCCGTTGTCGCCGCGGATCAGGCTTTCGTGGCCGGAGCGCCGCTCCGGGCCCTTGGCGATGCCCAGCACCAGCACGCCGCTCACACCCAGGTCGGCGAGGACTTCCAGCGCCTGCGCGACCTGACCCTTGCCGCCGTCGATCAGCAGGATATCGGGCAGCACGCCCTCACCCGCCTGCAGGCGCTTGTAACGGCGCTCCAGGGCCTGGCGCATGGCCGCGTAATCGTCGCCCGGCTCGATGCCGGAAATGTTGAAGCGCCGATACGCCGACTTGAGCGCGCCTTCGGGACCGTAGATCACGCAGGACGCCACCGTCGCCTCACCCATGGTGTGCGAGATATCGAAGCATTCCAGCCGTTGCGGCGTATCGCCGAGTTCCAGCAACTCGCGCAGCGATTCGAAACGCTCGTGTATCGTTTGCTGGCTGGCCAGCCGCGCGGCCAGCGCCGCTTGCGCGTTCTTGCGCGCCAGTTCCACGAAATGCGCGCGGTCGCCGCGCACCTGCGTCTTGATCTCGACCGCGTGATGCGCGTGTTCGGACAACACCTGCACAAGTAGTTCCGCCTCGTCGGGCGCGTGGCTCAGCAGCAGCTCGCGCGGCACGGGTTTGTCGAGGTAGTACTGGGCAACGAAGGCGGCGAGCACCGCACCCGCGTCGGCATCCGTGGGCAGGCGCGGGAAGAAATCGCGCGAACCCAGGTTCACGCCATTGCGGAAGAACAGCACCGAAACGCAGGCCGTGCCCGACTCGATGCGGCAGGCGAGCGCATCGAGGTCGGCGCTCGCGCCCTGCACGTGCACCTGGGCGTGCAGGCGCTTGAGCGTCGCGATCTGGTCGCGCAGGCGCGCGGCCTTTTCGAATTCCAGGGCCGCACTGGCCCGCTCCATCTGCGCACCGAGTTCGCCAATCACTGCATCGCTCTTGCCATGCAGGAACATCGCCGCATGACGCACGGATTCACGGTACTCGTCCACGCCGATGAAACCCACGCAGGGCGCGGTACAACGCCCGATCTGGTACTGCAGGCAGGGCCGCGAACGATTGCGGAAATAGCTGTCCTCGCATTGGCGCACGCGAAAAAGTTTCTGCATCAAATCGAGACTTTCGCGCACCGCCCATGCGCTCGGATACGGTCCGAAATACTCGCCCTTGCCGGTTTTCGCGCCGCGGTGGAATGCCAGTCGCGCGAAGTCCGCCGGATCCGGCCGCTCGTCCACACGCCTTGCCTGCTGCTCGGCGGAGCTTGCGGACAGATAGATATAGGGGTAACTCTTGTCGTCGCGCAGCAGGATGTTGTAGCGCGGCTTCAGGCTCTTGATGAGCCGCGCTTCGAGCAGCAGCGCCTCGCCTTCGGTGCGCGTAAGCGTGACTTCGATGCGCGAGATTTGCGCGACCATCGCTGCGATGCGAGGCTGCAGCGCGGGTTTCAGGAAATAGCTGCCGACGCGCTTCTTCAGGTTGCCGGCCTTGCCGACGTACAACGGTTCGCCGCGCGCGTCGAGCATGCGATAGACGCCGGGCGAAGTGGTCAGGGTGCGGACGAATTCCTTGCCATCAAAACTCGACGCGCTGGAATCCGACTCGCTCACGCGCTCACTCGGAAATGGTCAGGCGCCGGATCTGTCCGCTGGCAAGATCCACGCGCACGATTTCGTGCGCGTTGGTGTTGGCGACCCACAATGCGCCGGCGCCCAGCGCAAGGCCAGCCGGTTCCTGCAACAGGTATGGCAGATTCAGGGCGCGCACATCGCCCGTGCGCATGTTGATCGCCTTGATCTTGCCGTTGTAGCTGTCGGCCACGAAGATCAGGCCGCGCGCATCCGCGCAAACCGCAAGCGGATGCTGCAGGCGCGCGTCCTCGCGCTTGCCCGCCGTATCGCCGCAATCGTACAGGCCGCTGCCGACCATCGTGCTCACGCGATTGTCGAGCAAGCGCAGCAGGCGCACCGCCGAAGCGGCCGCGTCGGCGATCACGAGCTGCTGGCCGATCAGGCTCAGGCTCGATGGCTGCGCGAAACTCGCGGTTACGCCGACGCCGTCGGTCAGGCCGAGTTGGCCGCTGCCCGCCAGCACGACCAGCTTGTTGCGCACCATGTCGAGTTGCCAGATCTGGTTCTGGCCGGACACCGCGATGTAGACGTTGTCGCCGAGCACGGCGACATCGGCCGGTGCCGACATCGCCACTTTCGCAGGCTCCAGGTTTTCGTTCGGCAGATCGTGGCCCACCGTGCCGGTGCCGGCGACCGTATCCACGTCGCCGCCGAGCAGGCGCACGCGGCGTACCGCATGGTTGCCGGTATCGGCGACGAACAGCACGTCCTTGCCCAGGGCCAGGCCCTGCGGATCGGTGAATCCGGCATCCTTGCCGCGGCCATCCCAATAACCCGGATTGCCCGAGCCGTACTGGCGCTGCACATGCCCGTCATGCGTGCATTCCAGGATGCGATTGTGTCCGCTGTCGGAAATCCACAGGCTCGACTCTCCCACCGCCAGCCGCGACGGAAAGCACAGCGGCGCGCGCGCTTCCGGACGCACCGTGGCCACGTCAGACTCGTACACGCGCAGATCCTGCGCGGCGGCTTCGTCGAGCAGGTGCGCGATCAAGGTGTCGGCTTCCTGGCGACGGCCTTCGCCGGGCAGCAGCGCGGCGAGCTGGCCCTGCGCATCGATCAGCGCCAGCGTCGGCCAGGAATCCACGCCGTAGGCCTGCCACAGCAGATAGTCCGGATCGTTCGCGACCGGATGCCGGATGTGGTTGCGGTTGACCGCCTTGAGCACCGGCTCGCCGTGGCGCTGATACTCGAACTT
>JAICYA010000495.1 GCA_025934455.1 Rudaea sp. | reverse complement strand
TGCGCGATGGCCATCACGTCGTCGCCGGACAAGCTGCGCGAATTTTTTGGATCGTGCTGCCAATGTGCGAAGGCGTCCGTTCGGGAACGGTAGAGATTGAGGCCACTGCTTTCGCCGCCGGCCCACACACGGTCCCGCGCGTCCACCAGTACTGCGGAAACGTCATTCGCCGCGATCGAAGCCGGATCGGCGGCGTCGTGTCGGAAAATGCGGAAGTTCCTGCCATCGAAGCGCGCGAGGCCATCGCGCGTGCCGATCCAGATGTAACCCGAATGATCCTGCACGGCGGTGTAGGCCGCGTCGGATGGCAGGCCGTCCAGTACCCCGTAATGCCGGAAGCTGGGGTTGAGCGGCAGCGTGGTCTGTGCGGCTGGCGCAAAGCTCAAGGCGGCGGCCAACAATAAGGCAGGCGACATCGTGGTTCCCCGATCCCACGGAACGTTCATCCTAACCGCAATATGGCGGTCGTTCACGCCCGCGGTGCGCGCTTGCGGCACAATCGCGAGGAGTCATTGCCGGGATCGCCGCCATGATCGGTTGCGCTCGTTTTGCATGCATTGCGTTGTTGCTGACGATCGCCGCGCCGGCTTCGGCACGCATGCTTTATTACCGGATGGATCCGGTGCACACGCAGGTTCTTTTCAGCGTGGATCACGACGGCTATTCGCATCCGGTCGGGCGGATGAAGATCAAGGCCGGCTGGATCGCTTTCGACGAAGACGACTGGACCACCGCGAAAGTCGTTGCCGACGTGGACGCCGCGTCGGTGGATCTCGGCGACGCCGACTGGAACGACGCCGTGACCGGCAAGCGCTTTCTGGATGCGAAGGATTATCCCCTGGCGCATTTCGAGAGCACGGCGGTGGAGAAAGCCGATGCGCAACACGGCAGCTTGCACGGCAAACTCGTTTTGCGCGGTATGACGCAAGCAATCTCGATTCCGTTCACCATCAACCGCATTGGCGCGACGCTTTTTTCCGGGATGCAAACGATCGCCGGATTCTCCGCGCAAACCACGCTCGATCGTCTGCAGTTCGGCATGACTTCATTTCCGAAAGCCGTCGGAACGCAAGTGAACGTGCGGCTGGAAGTGGAAGCCATCCTCGATCAGAACGCGCAGCAGGCCTACGAAGCCGCCATGCAAAAGGGTGCGAACCATGCTGCGCAACACTGACACGCGCTGGGGCAGCGTGGCGCAGACGTTTCACTGGCTGATCGCCGCGCTGATCGTGGTACAGGGCGCGATCGGCCTCAGCATGGTGGAACTGGGCATGACGCCGACCAAGGTCAAGGTATTCGCGCTGCACAAATCCATCGGCCTGACCGTGCTGGCGCTGGTGTTGCTGCGGTTGGCGTGGCGACTGTCGCAGCGGTCGCCGCGCGAAGTGGCGATGCCATCGTGGCAGCGCGCGACGGCGCGGCTGTCGCATTTCCTTCTGTATGTGTTGATTGTCGCGTTGCCGTTCTCCGGCTGGTTGTTCAACTCGGCGGCGAATTTTCCGCTGGAATGGTTCGGCATGATCCATGTGCCCAGTCTCACGCGGGGCT
>JAICYA010000258.1 GCA_025934455.1 Rudaea sp. | reverse complement strand
TTCGTCGCGCGCGATCTGCTCGAGCACTGGTCGTTGGTGGACGGCGCCGTCGCCTTGGCGAATCCGCTGAGCGCCGACCTTGCCGTCATGCGCACATCGCTGTTGCCCGGACTCATCGAGGCATTGAAATACAACCGCAATCGCCAGCAGGAGCGCGTACGCCTGTTCGAAACCGGTCTCGTTTTTCACGCTGGCGGCGAGTTGCGACAGTCGCCGCGATTGGCGGCGGTCGCCTGCGGACGTGCCTTGCCGGAAGGCTGGGCCACGGACAAGCGCGACGTGGATTTCTTCGATCTCAAGGCCGATCTGGAAACGCTCGTCGCGCTGGGCGGGAGCGTCCGCAAGATCGCGTTCGAATCCGCGCCGGAGCCGTGGCTGCATCCCGGACGCAGCGCCCGATTGCTGGTCGATGGCAAACCTTCGGGCGTGGTCGGCGCCCTGCATCCGCGCCTGGCCAAGGCGCTGGATGTGGATGGCGACGTTTACGTGCTCGAGGCGGATTTGGCTGTGCTTGCCGCCGGCACCGTGCCGCGAGCCACGCCGATTTCGGCCTTTCCCATGCTGCGCCGCGACATTGCCGTGGTGGTGCCCGAGGCCGTCAACTACGCGACAATCGAATCCTGCGTGCGCGAGGCGGTGGGACAATATCTGACGGAAGTCATTGTTTTTGACCGATACTCTGGCCAGAATCTAGGTTCAGGTGCAAAAAGTCTCGCTATAGGCTTGATTTTGCAGGACGATTACCGCACTCTTACGGTCGAAGATGCGGATCGTTGTGTGGCGAAGGCGGTTGCGGCACTGGAAAGCCGGTGCCAGGCAAAGCTGAGGGGGTAGCATGGCGTTGACCAAGGCGGAGATGGCCGAGCGGTTGTTTGCCGACGTCGGCCTTAACAAGCGCGAAGCCAAGGAATTCGTCGATGCTTTCTTCGATGCCATTCGCGATGCGCTCGAAAAAGGGGAGCAGGTGAAGTTGTCGGGATTCGGCAATTTCGACCTGCGTCAGAAGAACCAGCGTCCAGGGCGAAACCCCAAGACGGGCGAGGAAATTCCGATTTCCGCCCGCCGCGTGGTCACGTTCCGTCCGGGACACAAGCTGAAAATCCGGGTCGAATCCTATGCTGGATCAGGGCAGCAATAGCGAATTGCCGGTCATCCCGGCGAAACGCTATTTCACCATTGGCGAAGTCAGCGAACTGTGCGGCGTCAAGCCGCACGTGTTGCGCTATTGGGAACAGGAATTCCCGAATCTCAAGCCGGTCAAGCGCCGCGGCAACCGTCGCTATTACCAGCGCCACGATGTGCTGATGATCCGCCAGATCCGTTCGCTGCTGTACGACCAGGGTTTCACCATCACCGGCGCGCGCGCGCGTCTGGAAGGCCAGCAGGCACGCATGGAAGTGAGCATCTCCAACCAGATCGTGCGCCAGGTGCGCATGGAACTGGAAGAAGTCCTGCAAATACTGCGGCGCTGATCGCGTATAATTCCTTCCGTGTCGGGGCGTAGCGCAGCCTGGTAGCGCATCTGCCTGGGGGGCAGGGGGTCGTGGGTTCGAATCCCGCCGCCCCGACCATCGGATTCCCGCAAGCACGGCGCCTCTGGCGCCGTTTGCGTTTTGAGGTGATCGATGTCCGCTCAATGCCGTACCCTCTATCCCGCCATCGAACCGTTCGACAGCGGTCGGCTCGCCGTTTCGCCGCTGCACACGATCTACTACGAACAGTGTGGCAATCCGCGTGGCAAGCCGGTGGTATTCGTGCACGGCGGGCCCGGCGCGGGCTGCAATGCCAACAGCCGGCGCTTCTTCGATCCCGCGCATTACCGCATCGTGCTGTTCGACCAGCGCGGCAGCGGGCGCTCCACGCCGCACGCCGAACTCACCGACAACACGACCTGGGGCCTGGTCGCCGACATGGAGCGCCTGCGCCAGCATCTGGCGCTGGAGCGCTGGCAGGTGTTCGGCGGGTCGTGGGGTTCCACGCTCGCGCTCGCCTACGCGCAGACGCACCCCTCGCGCGTGAGCGAACTCGTGTTGCGCGGCATCTTCCTGCTGCGCCGCTGGGAGCTGGAATGGTTCTACCAGAAAGGTTGCGACGCGATCTATCCGGATGCGTGGGAAGCCTATGTCGGACACATCCCGCCCGGCGAACGCGCCGATTTGATCGGCGCCTACTACCGGCGCCTGACCAGTCCCGACGCGGCCGTGCGCCTGGCCGCGGCCAAGGTCTGGTCGACCTGGGAAGGCGCGACCAGCTACCTGCACCAAAATCCGGACTACATCGCGTCCACCGGTGCCGACGAATTCGCGCTGGCATTCGCGCGCATCGAATGCCACTACTTCGTCAACGGCGGATTCTTCGAACGCGACGATCAGCTATTGCGCGACGCGCACAAGCTCAAGAACATCCCCGCCGTGATCGTGCAAGGTCGCTACGACGTCGTCTGCCCGTTGCGCAGCGCGTGGGATCTGCACCGCGCCTGGCCGGAAGCGGACTTGCGCATCGTGCCCGATGCTGGCCACTCGGCATTCGAGGCGGGCAATACGCACGAGTTGATCGAGGCAACCGACCGATTCCGCTGAGGCACAAAAAAACCGGGCCTTGCGGCCCGGTTTTGGTTGCACGGCTCTGATTCGCGCGATCAGTGCGCGGCGGGCGCGGCGTCGCCCTTGAGACAGGTGCTCATGAAGGTCTTGCGGTCGGCGCCTTTGAGCGACTTGGTCTTGGCTTCCGCGTTGCAGGATTTCATCTTTTCCTGCTGGGTTTCCTTGGCGCTCGCCGTCTTTGCCGGAGCGGCTGCGGGTGCTGCCGCTTCGCCACCCTTGAGGCAGGTGCTCATGAACGATTTGTATTCGGGGCCCTTCAGGCCCTTGGCGTGAGCGTCCTTGGAACAGGTGCCCATCTTGGTCTGCTGGGCGGTCATGGGTTTGGCGGGCGTCGCGTCGGCCGCGAACGCGGAGCCGACAGCGGCGGCGAGGACGAAAGCGAGCGAGGTAACGGCGAACTTCATGGCGATCTCCTGGTGAGGGTGGCGGTGCTGCCGCCGGAGTCTACGCCGGCGATATTGCCGTGCGTAGCTGCGGCGCACAATGATGCCAGCACGCTGAATCGCGTCTGTAGGAAATCGCCGACGGACGTGTCCGTTTAGCGCGTGTTGTGCGTTTCAGGCAGCCTTGGCCATGCGCGGTCCATGCAGCAGCGCCTGCTTTACGCTGTCGACGACGAGGTCCACTTCTGCCGACGTCACCATGAAGGTCGGCGTGAAGCGCAGCGAATTGACGCCGCCGTGGATCACGCCGATGCCGTGTTCGCGCAGCCATTCCTCGGTACTGCCGGCGCCGTAGCATTTGAATTCAGGTGCCAGCTCGCAGGAGAACAACAGGCCCGTCCCCTGTACCTTGGTGATCAGCCCCGGCAACTCGCTCTTGAGCTTGCCGAGCTTGTCGAGGAATTCGGCGCCGCGCGCGCGGATGTTGGCCTTGAGTTCCGGCGTGACCAGGCCGATCGCTGCGCAGGCCACGTCCAGCGCGCGCGGATTGGCGGTCATGGTGTTGCCGTAGATGCCCTTCTTGTAGAGCGCGGCGGTTTTCTCCGTCACTGCGAGCACCGACAGCGGGTATTGACCGCCATTGAGCGCCTTGGAATAGGTTTCCATGTCCGGCGGAT
>JAICYA010000051.1 GCA_025934455.1 Rudaea sp. | reverse complement strand
AGGCGGTCAAGCGCCGCGAAGACGTCGAAACGAACGTCACAGTGAGCATTGGCGTGGCCTTGCGCGATGCGCAAACGCGCCTCGCATCGGATGTACTCAAGGCCGCCGACCAGGCGCTGTACCAGGCCAAGTTGCGCGGACGCAACCGCGTGGTGGCGCGCTGATCGCGCGGGCGCAGGCACGCCACGATCGTCCGCGTTGACGCAAGTCAATGCAAACTCCGCGCGCAATCGCCACTGTGCTGTCCCGCGGATCACCGTGCCGGACGGCAGCCTGCAGATGAATCGTCTGCGCTCGACAGCAGGACGTTTCAGCCTCCCCTGCGGGTTGCCGGGCCGGCTCCCCGTGGCGCGGCGCGCATGAACCTCCTGCCGGCACCGCAGTTGCTCGCGCAGCGCCTCGCGCGCCGGCTCGATGTACCGCGTGCGACCGTACGCCAGCTGGTCGAAATCCTGATCCGCGATGCGTGCCGGCAACAGGGATTGGCGGCTGACCTGGATCAAGGCGTGACGGCCGCGGACACCGGCATGATGGCATCCGCCATGACCGTGCCACTGGAAATCGAATCGACGCCAACGCACGCCTGGCTGCGGCTGTTGCCGCCGCCACGGCGCATGAGGCCGCTGCTGCGTGTCATCCCGCCGCACTGGCGCGCGCACGCCGTCAGCGCGGTGCTCGGCCGCGCGCTGGCGCCGCTGGGCGCCGGCGATGCGCTCGCATTCATGCACGAGCGCCGGCTCGGCATCGAAGTGTCGGATCTGGACCTGCGCTGGACATTCACCTGGGATGGCGGCGGCTTGCGCATCTGCGCTGCACCCGCCGAGGCGACCGTGCGCGGCAGCCTGACCGACCTGTTGTTGCTCGCCAGCCGCCTGGAAGACGCCGACACGTTGTTTTTCCAGCGCCGGCTGGAATTGAGCGGCGACACCGAGCTCGGCTTGACCTTGCGCAACGTGCTCGATCGCCTGCCCTGGGAACAGGTGCCGCTGGGTTTGCGCATCGCACTCAACCGCCTCGCGCGTTTCGCGCGCGCGGCGCGTACGGCGCATCGCGGAACGGCATAGTGGGGACAGCGTTGCCTGGCCGTGTCCGGCGCCGCATGCCGGAACCGATTGGCGCGCGGCCACCTGTGCGACAATCGCCGTCCTTTCCCCCTGCATAGTCCCTGATGCCCGCACCCCGTTCGCTCGACTACGACCAGTTGCTGGCCTGCGCCCGCGGCGAGCTGTTCGGCCCCGGCAACGCGCGTCTGCCGTCGCCGCCGATGCGGATGTTCGATCGCATAACGCACATCGACGAGCACGGTGGCGCGCATGGCAAGGGCGTGTTGCGCGCCGAGCTCGACATCCGTCCCGACCTGTGGTTCTTCGGCTGTCACTTCGAAGGCGATCCGGTCATGCCGGGCTGCCTGGGCCTGGATGCGATGTGGCAGCTGGCCGGCTTCTTCCTGCCCTGGCTCGGCGAGGCCGGCCGCGGCCGCGCGCTCGGCGTGGGCGAGGTCAAGTTCACCGGGCAGGTGCTGCCCACGGCGCGCCTCGTGCGCTACGAGATCGATGTCAGCCGGGTCATCCGCGGGCGCCTGAAACTGGTCGTCGCCGATGGCCGCACGTTCGTCGACGATCGCCTGATCTACGCGGCCAACAATTTGCGTGTTGGTCTGTTCCAATCCACGGAGAATCTCTGACATGCGTCGCGTCGTCGTCACCGGCATGGGCCTGGTGTCCTGTCTCGGACACGGGTTGGATCAGGTCGCGCATGCGCTGCGCGATGGCCTGAGCGGGATTCGCGCCATGCCGGAATTCGCCGCGCACGGCCTGCGCAGCGCGGTGGCCGGCCAGCCCGAGATCGACCTGGAAGCGCTCATCGACCGCAAGCTCAAGCGCTTCATGGGCGATGCGGCCGCGTATGCCTACGTGTCCATGCGCAACGCGATCGCCGATGCCGGCCTCGCGCTGGATCGCATCCGCCATCCGCGCATCGGCGTGATCGCCGGTTCCGGCGGCGGCTCGGCGCAATGGCAGATCGAAACCGGCGACTTGCTGCGCGCCCGCGGCGTGCGCAAGGTCGGTCCGTTCATGGTGCCGCGCACGATGTGTTCGACCGTATCGGCCACGCTCGCGACTGCGTTCGGCATCCTCGGCCTGAGCTATTCGATCGCGGCGGCCTGCGCCACTTCGGCGCATTGCATCGGCGCCGGCGCCGACCTCATCCGACATGGCGCGCAGGACATCGTGTTCGCCGGCGGCGGCGAGGAGTTGCACTGGGGCATGACCGCGCAGTTCGACGCGATGGGCGCGCTGTCGACCGCCTACAACGCGACGCCGCATGCCGCCTCGCGTCCCTACGACACCGGCCGCGACGGTTTCGTCATCGCTGGCGGCGGCGGCATCCTCGTGCTCGAGGAATACGAGCACGCGAAAGCACGCGGCGCGCGCATCCATGCCGAGCTCATCGGCTACGGCGTCACCTCCGACGGCGCCGACATGGTCGCGCCGACCGGCGAGGGTGCGGTGCGCTGCATGCGCATGGCGCTTAAGGACGCGCGCGGCCCGATCGACTACCTCAACACGCACGGCACGTCGACGCCACTGGGCGATCTCATCGAGATCGGCGCGGTGCGCGAAGCTTTTGGCGCCGACGTGCCGCCGCTGTCCTCGACCAAGGCGCTGACCGGGCATTCGCTCGGCGCCGCCAGCGTGCACGAGGCGATCTACAGCCTGCTCATGCTGCACGGGGGCTTCATCGCCGGTTCGGCGAACATCGACACGCTCGACCCGCGCGCCGAAGGCTATCCGATCGTGCGCGCGAGCCGCGACGCAATCTTGCGCACGGTGATGTCGAACAGTTTCGGCTTTGGCGGCACCAACGCCAGCCTGGTGTTTGCCAAGATCTGATCAGGCGCCGGGCAGGCTCATGCCCGGCTCGCCGTGCCAGTAACCGTTGCGTGCGCCGATGCGTTGCGGTGGCTGTGCCGTCCGTCGCGCCTGGTCGAAATGCGCCACCACCTGCGCCATGCCTTCGTGCTGCGGATACAGGCGCAGCACGTCGACGCCGAGTTCGCGCAGGCCGGGCAGTTCGGGACCGAGGTCGGTGACTTCGTCGCCCTGGATCTGGATGCCGTTGATGCGCAGGAACGGCGAGCCATCGCGTGTGGCGAGCGGCAAGCCGTCCGGATAATCGATGCAGCGGAATCCGCACTGGTCCTTGGCGACGTCGTGCGCACGCGCGGTGAAGCAGCGCGCCGACCAGGACAGCGGCAAGCGCCCGTAGGCAATCACCTCGAGCTCTGGCATGGCGCGGTCCCACGCTGCCATCGCGGCATGCACATCGGCGATCAGGGTTTTGCCCTGCTCCACGCCGGGCACCCAGCGGCGCAGGCCGTCGTCCATCAGCATCGCCAGCGCAACGTGGTTGTAGACGTTGAGCGAAGGCCCGCCGACGAACGGCACGCGACGCTCGCGGCACAGTTGCACGGCGGACAAATCATTCGCCTCGATCCAGAATTCGCCATTCTCTACCTGGCGTTTGAGTGCGCCGAGTTCGGATTCGGCCTCGATCAGGGCGAGCGAGGACAGCACGATCTGCTTGCCGCTGTCGGCCAACTCCTGCGCGAGCGCGATCCAGTCGCCGGTTCCCAGTTCGCGGCGCTTGCTGCACACGGTTTCGCCGAGATAGATGATGTCCAGCGGCCAATGCACGGCTTCGCGGTAGAACGCCAGCGCGCGCTCGCGCGGCCAGAAGTATTGCGGGGGACCGAGGCTGAGTTTCATCACGATTCTTCAATGCCAGTGGCGGTGATACGGGCCGAGCGTGGTCTGGTGGCCTTCGGCGTGCCGGGTCAGCGCGGACTGCCATCCCGGCTGCACGTTCCAGTCCTCCGGCGCTGCGCGGTGGCGGTCCAGCGCCTCGCGCCAGGTGCGCGTGACCGAGGCGACGTAGGCGGCGCCGCGCTGGCGGCCTTCGATCTTCAGCGCCGCGACGCCGGCGCGTGCCAGGCGCGGCAGCAATTCCAGGGTGTTCAGGCTGGTCGGCTCCTCAAGCGCGTGGAAGACCTCGTCGCGCACGTCGAAACGGCCCTTGCACACGGTCGGATAGCCGGCCGGTTCGGCCGGCTCGAAACGGTCGATCAGCACGCCGTTCAGGTGCACGCTGCGGCGTCCGTCGGGCTGTTCGTCCCAGCGCACGAACTTGGCCGGCGAGCACACGCCGTGGCGGTTCGGCGAAGCGCCGGTGACGTAGCTCGACAACTGGCAGCGGCCCTCGACCATGATGCACAGGCTGCCGAAGGCGAACACTTCCAGCGGCACCGGCGCGCTCTCGCACAGGCGCTCGACCTGCTGGATCGCGAGCACGCGCGGCAACACGGCGCGGGCGATGCCGAAGCGTTCATGCATGTAGCGCAACGCCGGCGCGGTCGTGGCCGAGCCCTGCACGGACAGGTGGCGCGGCAGTTGCGGGTGCGTGCGCGCGGCGTAATCGAGCACGGCCATTTCCGCGGCGATGATCGCATCGCAACCGAACGCGGCGGCCTTGTCGACGGCACTGAACCAGGTCGCCAGGCGCGCGCTGTCCGGATACGTATTGAGTGCGAGATAGACCTTGCGGCCGCGCCCATGCGCATAGGCGATGCCGGTGCGCAGTTCGTCGTCGCTGAAATTCAGGCCCGGAAACGCGCGCGCGTTGGTCTGGTCGCGCAAGCCCGCGTAGACCGCATCGGCGCCGGCGTCGATCGCCGCCTGCAGGGCCGGCAGGTTGCCGGCCGGACAAACCAGTTGCATGCGCGCACCTCGCTGCGATGGGTGGCGCGCATGGTCGCGCGCCTGCGCGCGCGCGGCCTTGACCTGGATCAGGCGCGCCGTGCGCGGATCGGCGCATTCGCGGACCTTGACGCACGTCAGGGCACACTCGCGCGCGCCACGCTGCAATGCGCGCATGATCAGTCCACGCCTGCCCCTGACGATGCCCGGTTGCGAAGAGGCCCTCGACATCGTGCTGGACCATGCCACGCGCCTGGAATCGGAATGGTGTCCGCTGGATCAGTCGCTCGGGCGCGTGCTCCATGACGACGTGCATGCCGGCGCGTGCCTGCCGCCGTTCGACAACGCCGCGATGGACGGATTCGCCCTGCGTGTCGGCGACGGCGGCGCGCGTGCCGGTGCCGAATTCGCGGTCGACGGCCGCCTGGCGGCGGGCGACGGCGTTCCGGCGCTCATCGGCGACGGCAGCGCGATCGAGATCATGACCGGTGCCTGTGTTCCGGCATCGCTCGATGCCGTGGTCCCGGTCGAGCAGGCGATCGTGCTCGCGCGCCATGCCGATGGCAGCGCATGCCGCATCCGCCTGCTCGGCGATGTCGCCGTGCACCAACACATCCGCCGCACCGGCACGGACGTTGCGCCGGGCACGCGCATCGTGCGCGCGGGCGAACCCGTGCAGCCGCAGCACCTGATGTTGTTCGCAGCGCTTGGCGCGACGCCGGTCGCGGTCACGCGCACGCCGCGCGTGGCGGTGATCTGCACCGGTCGCGAACTGGTCGACGATCCATCGCGCGCACTGCAACCCGGGCAAATACGCAACGGCAACGGCCCGTTCCTCGCCGCGTGCATCGCCGCGGCCGGTGCGCAATGTGTCTATCGGGCGACGGTCGGCGACGATGCGGATTCCTTCATCGCCGCGCTGGAAGCGGCGCGGCAAGCGCGCGCGGACGTGGTGCTGAGCACGGGCGCAGTGTCGATGGGCGCGCACGATTTCGTGCCGGAAGCCTTGCGCCGCGCCGGCGCGGACATCGCGTTCCACAAAGTGCGCATGCGCCCGGGCAAGCCACTGCTGTTCGCGCGCCTGGCGGAAGGGATGGCGTTCTTCGGCCTGCCCGGCAATCCGGTCGCTGCGGCCGTCGGCATGCGTTTTTTCGTCGAACCAATGTTGCGCGCGATGCTTGGCATGCCGGCGCAGCGCGCGTTGCAGGCAACCTTGGCCGAGACGTTCGAAAAGCGCGCGCCGATGACCTTCTTCCTCAAGGCGCGCCTGTGCGCGGATGCCTCGGGCGGATTGCGCGCCGAGGTGCTGCCGGGGCAGGAATCCTTCCGCGTCCTGCCGCTTGCCGCCGCCAATGCCTGGGCCGTCGTTCCGGAAGCGGCGATGCGACTGGAGCGCGGCGCGACGGTTGCGGTCCATGGGCTGGGGCACCTGCAGCCGCCCGCGATCGACAGCGACTCACGCGTGCGCGCAGCGGTGGATCGGCATGCCCACGCGCTGTGCGTCGCGGCGGGGAATTGATCTGAATCATGGCGCGTCCCGCGCGCTTGCTGCAACATCGCGGCGGGGTTCGGTATCCTTGAAATCTCCGGGGCAGGCGAGTAAACCTTCTCCGGCGGGGACTGGCGCGTGCGCAACAGCAAGAGAGGTTTCCAGCCATGAGTTACTTTCTCGATCGCCTGACATTCTTCCGCCGCGATCCCGAACCGTTCGCCGATGGCCACGGTTTCACCAAGACCGAGAGCCGCGACTGGGAAAACTCCTACCGTGCGCGCTGGCAGTACGACAAGATCGTACGCTCCACGCACGGCGTGAATTGCACCGGCTCGTGCAGTTGGAAGATTTACGTCAAGAACGGGCTGGTCACGTGGGAGACGCAGCAGACCGACTATCCGCGCACGCGTCCGGATCTGCCCAACCACGAGCCGCGCGGCTGTCCGCGCGGGGCCAGCTATTCCTGGTACCTGTACAGCGCGAACCGGATGAAATACCCGCTCGTGCGCGGTGCGCTGCTGCGCATGTGGCGGCAGGCGCGCAAGACGATGGCGCCGGTGGATGCGTGGGCGAGCATCGTCGAGGATGCGGCCAAGGCGAAGGATTACAAGTCCCGCCGCGGCATGGGTGGTTTCGCGCGCGTGCGCTGGGACGAGGCCAACGAAATCGTCGCCGCCGCCAATCTCTACACGGTGAAGAAATACGGCCCGGATCGCGTGATCGGCTTCTCGCCGATTCCGGCGATGTCGATGATCTCCTACGCTTCCGGCGCGCGTTACCTGTCCTTGCTCGGCGGCGTGTGCCTTTCGTTCTACGATTGGTACTGCGACTTGCCGCCATCCTCGCCGCAGGTCTGGGGCGAACAGACCGACGTGCCCGAATCGGCTGACTGGTACAACAGCCGCTACCTCATCGCCTGGGGTTCGAACGTTCCGCAAACGCGCACGCCGGACGCGCATTTTTTCACCGAGGCGCGCTACAACGGCACCAAGACGGTGGCGATCACGCCGGATTATTCCGAAGTCGCCAAGCTCACCGACCACTGGCTGCATCCCAAGCAGGGTACCGACGCGGCGCTGGCGTTCGCGTTCGGCCACGTGATCCTGAAGGAATTCCACGTCGACAAGCCGTCGGCGTACTTCACCGACTACTGCCGGCAGTATTCGGACATGCCGCTGCTGGTGCGGCTGGAGCAGCGCGCCGATGGGCGCCTCGTGCCCGAGCGCTACCTGCGCGCGAGCGACCTGGGCGGACTGGGCGAGGCCAACAATCCGGAATGGAAGACGCTCGCGTTCGATGAAAACGCCGGCACGCTCGCGGTGCCGAGCGGCTCGGTCGGTTTCCGCTGGGGCGAGAAGGGCAAGTGGAACATCGAGGAAAAAGACAGCGCCGGTCGCGCCACGCGCCTGCGCCTGAGCCTGAAGGATGCCAACGACGGCATCGCCGCGGTGAGCTTTCCGTATTTCGGCGGCATCGAACACGAGCACTGGACCGCGGCGAAATTCGACGAAGTGCTGGAACGCAACATCCCGGTACGGCGCCTCAAGCTCGCCGACGGCAAGGAATGGGCGGTGGCGACGGTCTACGACCTGCTGCTCGCGCAGTACGGCGTGGATCGCGGTTTCGGCGGCGGCAACGTCGCCAAGGGCTACGACGACGACATGCCGGGAACGCCGGCGTGGCAGGAGCGGATCACCGGCGTGCCGCGCGCGGACGTGATCGAGATCGCGCGCGAATTCGCGCGCACCGCCGACAAGACGAAGGGTCGCAGCATGATCATCGTCGGCGCCGGCATGAACCACTGGTTCCACAACGACATGAACTACCGCGGCCTGATCAACATGCTGGTCATGTGCGGTTGCGTGGGCCAGACCGGCGGCGGTTGGGCGCACTACGTGGGCCAGGAAAAACTGCGCCCACAGACCGGCTGGATCCCGCTGACGTTCGCGCTCGACTGGAGCCGCCCGCCGCGGCAGATGAACGGCACGTCGTACTACTACTTCAACACGGACCAGTGGCGCTACGAGAAAGTCACGGTCGCCGAGTTGCTGTCGCCGCTGGCCGATGCGAAGAAGTATTCCGGCACGCTCGCGGACCTGAACCTGCGCGCGGTGCGCATGGGCTGGCTGCCGTGCGCGCCGCAACTCGACCGCAATCCCCTCGAAGTCGCGCGCGACGCGGCCGCATCCGGGAAGCCGGCGGCCGACTACGTCGTCGACGGGCTCAAGGCCGGCACTCTGGATTTCGCCTACGCCGATCCGGATTCTCCACAGAATTTCCCGCGCAACATGTTCGTGTGGCGCTCGAACCTGCTCGGCTCGTCCGGCAAGGGCCACGAATACATGCTGCGGCACATGCTCGGCACCCGTCACGGCCTGCAGGGCAAGGACCTGGGCGAGATGGGCGAGGTCAAGCCCGAGGAAATCAAATGGCATGACCAGGCCCCGGAAGGCAAGCTCGACCTGCTGGTGACGCTCGACTTCCGCATGTGCACCACGGCGCTGTACTCGGACGTCGTGCTGCCGACCGCGACCTGGTACGAGAAGGACGACCTCAACACCTCGGACATGCACCCGTTCATCCACCCGTTGTCCAAGGCGGTGGATCCGGCTTGGGAATCGCGCAGCGACTGGGACCTCTTCAAGGGCATCGCGCGTACCGTCAGTGCGATGGCACCGGGCGTGCTCGGCGTCGAGCAGGACGTGGTGCTCGTACCGACCCAGCACGACACTCCCGGGGAACTGGCGATGCCGCTGGACGTGCGCGACTGGAAGAAGGGCGAATGCGAACCCATTCCAGGCAAGACCATGCCCTCGATCGCGGTGGTCGAGCGCGACTATCCGAACCTGTACAAGAAATTCACTTCGCTCGGCCCGTTGCTCGAAAAGCTCGGCAACGGCGGCAAGGGCATCAACTGGGATACGCGCGACGAGGT
>JAICYA010000226.1 GCA_025934455.1 Rudaea sp. | reverse complement strand
GTCGGCCTTGGCCGTGTAGCCGGGCTCGCGGAAATGCACGTGGTCGTCGATCATGCCGGGCACGAGCAGGCGCCCGCGCGCGTCGAACACGCGTTCGCCGGGTTGGGCCGAGAGCGCGGGTGCGATGGCGTCGATGCGTCCACCGCGCACGCGCAAATCCGCGGTGAAACGCCGGCCTTCGTTGACGATGTCGGCGTTGACGATCAGCCAGTCGCTCATTGCGAATCCTTGTCGGGCAAACGCCGCATCGTAAACCTTTCCGGCACCGGATCGAACCCTCCGCGGCACAACGGCTGGCAGCGCGCGATGCGCCACAGCGCAAGCAGGCCGCCGCGCAACGCGCCGAAGCGCGCCACCGCGACGCGGGCGTAATCCGAGCAGCTCGGGTGGAAGCGGCAGCGCGCGCCGAGCAGCGGACTGAGCAGGCGTTTGTAGGCGGCGAGCAGGAAGAGGAGTATGCGTGTCACGAAAATGGTTGCCCCATGGGGTCGCTTAGGCTATAACACGCGACCGCTGAGGGACAATGTGGTGAGTAACATGGCAAATTCCAAACGCAAACCGCCTGCGAAGAAGCCCGCGGCGAAGAAATCAGCCAAGCCGGTGAAGAAGGCGGCGGCGAAAAAACCGGCGCACAAACCAGCGCCGAAGGCCGCATCGCGCAAACCGTCCAAGCCAGCCAAGCCGATAAAAAAGGCTGCGCCGAAAAAGCCCGCGCCAAAGCCGGTCAAATCAACCAGGAAAGCCACGCCGCGCAAACCAGCGGTCGCTGCGAAGAAAGGAAAAATGTCAGTCGTTGCCGAAAAAGATACCGTCACCCGCGAAGACGGCCGTTATGCCCTGCCCAGCACCACGATCATCGACCTTCCGGCCAATTACCGGCCGAGTCCGCGCGAGGAATACATGGGCCCGAAGCAGCTCGCGTACTTCCGCGCCAAATTGCAGAAGTGGCGCGAGGATCTGGTCGAAGAATCCAAGCAGACCATCGACAATCTGCGCGACGAAGTGCGCGATGTCGGCGACGAGGCCGAACGCGCCACGCGCGAGACCGAGAACTCGCTGGAATTGCGCACCCGCGACCGTTACCGCAAGCTGATCGCCAAGATCGACAAGGCGCTCAAGCGCATCGAGGAAGGCCGCTACGGTTTCTGCGAGGAAACCGATGAGGACATCGGCCTGGAACGCCTCGATGCGCGTCCGATCGCGACGCTGTGTCTGGATGCGCAGGAGCGTTGGGAGCATCGGCAGAAGCAGATGGGTGATTGACACACCTTTTCGTCATGCCGGCATGACGAGCTAAGTCGCTGAAGGTTGGGCAAGCACGGCTTTCCGCGCATATTCCTTGATCGTCGCGAGCATCGACGCCAACCCGTTGCTGCGCGTCGGCGACAAGTGCTGGGCAAGTCCGATGGCGTTGATGTAGCGCGGTTCGTTGGCCAGAATTTCCTGTGCGCTGCGACCCGAGTACACACGCAGCAGCAGGGCGATCAGGCCGGAGACGATGGCCGAGTCGCTGATCGCGCGGAATGTGAGCGCACGCGCGTCGCCGTCGGCGACCAGCCAGACCTGCGATTGGCAGCCGGAAACCTTGTATCGCTCGGTCTTCAATTCTTCCGGGAATGGCGGCAGCTTGTGGCCGAGGTCGATCAGGTACTGGTAGCGCTCGGTCCAGTCGCCGAAGAACGCGAATTCCTCGATGATGGCGTCCTGTTCGGCCTGCGCCGACGCTACGCGGGCGATGTCAGGCTGCGCATTCATCGGCCTTAATCCTTTTCCAGCGGGCGCCCTGCGGGCCGTCCTCGATTACGATGCCTTTCGCGGCGAGCGTGTCGCGGATGCGGTCGCTGGCGGCGAAATCGCGGCGCTTGCGCGCCTCGCTGCGTTCCGCGAGCAGGTTTTCGACCCAGGCGACATCGACGCTGTCCGCGGCGCCCTTGAACCAGGCTTCCGGATCGTTCTGCAGCAGGCCAAGGAACTTGCCGGCACCGAGCAATGCCGCTTTTGCTGCTTTCTTGTCTTGTGGATTTGTGGATTTGCGCGCCTCGTCCGCGAGCCGCGCCAGCACCGCCAACGCCTCGGGCGTGTTGAGGTCGTCGGCGAGCGGGGCGAGCAGCGCATCTGGCACGGGACTTGGATCGGCCGCCACATCGGCCAGGTCGCGCAAAGTGCCGTAGAGTCCGTCCAGCGTGCGCCGCGCCTGTTCCAGCGTCGTATCCGACCAGTCCAGTGGCTGGCGGTAATGCGCCTTCAACAGCATGTAGCGCAGCAATTCCGGCGGGTGCTGTTGCAGCAGTTCATGCAGTTGCAGGGTATTGCCCAGCGACTTCGACATTTTTTTTCCGTCGAAAGTGAGCATGCCGTTGTGCAGCCAGAAACGCGCGAAGAGTTTCCCGCCGTGCGCGCAGGTCGATTGCGCGACCTCGTTTTCGTGGTGCGGAAAAATCAGGTCGTTGCCGCCGGCGTGGATGTCGATCGTCTCGCCCAGGTGCGCCGCACTCATTGCCGAGCATTCGATGTGCCAGCCCGGGCGGCCACGGCCCCAGGGACTGTCCCAGCCCGGCAAATCCGGCGTGGACGGCTTCCACAACACGAAATCGGCGGGATTCTTCTTGTACGGCGCAACGTCGATGCGCGCACCGGCGATCATGTCGTCGGTGGATCGGCCCGAGAGCTGGCCATAGTCAGCATACGAGGACACATCGAACAGCACGTGGCCCTGCGCCGCATAGGCGTGGCCGCCCGCGATCAGGGTTTCGCACATCCTGACGATTTGCGGAATGTGCGCGGTCGCGTAGGGCACGATGTCCGGCGCATCGACGCCGAGCTTGCCCATGTCCTCGTCGTAGGCGGCAGCGTAGCGGCGCGTGATGACGTCGATGGCAACGCCGGATTCGGCCGCGGCCGTGTTGATCTTGTCGTCGACATCGGTGACATTGCGCGCATAGACGACATGCGCCGCGCCGTAAATTCGCCGCAACAAGCGCACCAGCAGGCCGAACACGACCGGCCCGCGCGCATTGCCGATATGCACGTAGTTGTAGACGGTCGGGCCGCACAGGTACATGGTCACGCGGCGTGTGTCTGCGGGGGCGAAGTCCTCGACGCGGCGGGTGCGGGAATTGTGCAGGCGCAGTTGCATCGGCAGGCCGTTTATTGCGATGCGTCATTGTAGCGCAGGCATGCGTTTCGTTCAGGATCGCAAGGCCAGCGGACCGCGCCACGACGGGGTTTGCCTTAAGCCTCATTCAGCCTGCAAGTGCTTAAATTCGTGCCATCGGCAGCACGAGTATCGGAATGCTGCGGATCCCAGAGACATTGCGGCAGGATGCCCGAACCCCCGTTTACCTGACGTCGCGAACGTGTCATGAACCTGTTTCGTATTCTTCCATTCCTGTTTACGGCGCTGCTTTCGGCGCAGGCGTTCGCGCAGACGCCGCCCGTGCAGCCGGCCGCTTCGGGCGAGGAAAACTCGCATTACGGCTGGGCCGACGTGCTGCGCGTGGATCCGATCTACGGCGACGACGCGGCGAGTCCGCCGCCGCAACCTTGCTATGAGGAACAGGTCCCGGTCGACGCACCTGCGGATACTGAAGTGCAGAACAAGCGCGGCGTCTTCACCGCGATCGGGGCGTTTGTCGGCGGTATCCTCGGCAACCAGTTCGGCAAGGGCAATGGACGTGCGGCAGCGACCGTGGCTGGCGCCGTCGCCGGCGGCGTGGCCGGCAACAATATTGCCGCGGCGGGCGAGGAAAACGGCGATTCGCGGCCGCAGTACAAGACGGTGCGGCATTGTCCGCCGGCTACCGCGAGCCGGCGCAAGGTCGTCGCCTACGACGTCGAATATCGCTATCGCGGCGACGTCTATAGCTCGCGCCTTGCCTTTGATCCCGGCGACAGACTGCGCGTGAAGGTGAGTGTCACGCCAACAGAATAGCCGTCCAGACGTCTTTCCGAAACATGTTGCGTTGCAAAATGCGTTCGTGTTAACGTGCTACCAATGAACTTCGTCGTTACTTCCGCCGATGTCCTGACCAGCGCCCGCATGGCCGCTGGCATGACTTCGCGCGCGCGCCGACCGGAGCCTTGCATTCCGGCCGGGTAGCTGTCGCGCGGGCATTT
>JAICYA010000149.1 GCA_025934455.1 Rudaea sp. | reverse complement strand
GAGAGCCGGCGCCAGTTGCAAACCATCGCCGACAGCATGCCGGCGCTGATCGTGCAGCTGGACGAGCGTATGCGCATTGTGTTCGCCAATGCGCACGCGGCCGCGCGATCCGAACGCACGCCAGCGCAGATGCTGGAAACAAGCCTGCGCGATGCATTGGGCGACGACGCGCACGCCGTCGCGCTACCGCACATCGACGCCGCGCTGCGCGGCGAGCGCGGCCGTTACGAACGCGAGCTCGACATCGGCGGCGAACTTCGCGTCTACGAATTCCTGTGCCTGCCCGAATCCGATTCCGGTTCGGCCTCGCGCGGCGCCTACCTGTTCGGCTACGACATCACCCACCGCAAGCTGGTGGAAAAGAACCTCAACGAACTCGCGCGCACCGACATGCTCACCGGCTTGTCCAACCGGCGCGATTTCGACGAGAAACTCGAACAGGCGCTGGCGCGGCGCAAGTCGGCACCGCAGGCTCTCGCGCTGATGTTGATCGACCTGGACCGATTCAAGGACATCAACGACACGCTCGGCCACCTGGCCGGCGACACCGTACTCAAGGCGGTTGCCGCGCGCCTGCGCGAAGCGGCGTTCGACATCGACGTACTCGCGCGACTGGGCGGCGACGAATTCGCGATCCTGCTCGGCGACAGCGGCGCTGCCGAGTCGGCGGAATTGCTCGCGGCACGGCTGAAAGTCGCGATGTCGCGCCCGATTCCGATCATCGGCAGCTCGGTGACTGTCACGCTGAGTATCGGCATCGCCTATTGCCAAGGCGAACTGTCCGCGCGTGACCTGACCCACCTGGCCGATCGCGCGCTCTACGACGCGAAGGAATCCGGTCGCAACACGCACTGCGCGCTGCGTGCCGAATCGGCACGGTGAGTCAGATCATCCCGCCGTTGACGCCGATGATTTGACCGTTGACGTAGGCGGCGGCGTCCGCACAAAGGAACGCGACCACTGCGGCGACTTCTTCCGGCGTGCCGGCACGGCCGGCCGGAACCAGTTCGCGGATTTTTTCCGCGTCGAACGCGGCGTTCGCCAGCCGTCCCGCGATGACGCCGGGCGCGACGGCATTCGCGGTGATGCCGCGCGAAGCCATCTCGCGCGCCAGCGACTTCACCGCACCGTGCAGCGCGGATTTCGCCGCCGCGTAATTGACCTGACCGCGATTGCCGAGCTGCGCGGCGACCGACGACACGCACACGATGCGGCCGAAACGCGACCGCGCCATCGGCAACAGCAACGGCTGCGCGACGTGGAAAAATCCGTGCAGCGAGACATCGATCACGCGATGCCATTGCGTATCGTTCATTCCCGCCAGCGGTGCGTCGTCGTGGATGCCGGCATTGTGCACGAGGATGTCGATGGCGCCGGATTGCAGGATTTCGTCCAATGCCGCGCGCGTCGCATCCGCATCGGTCACATCGAACGTGACAGCCTGCGCGCTGTCGCCGATTTCATCCGCCAATTTCCACGCACGTTCCGGATTTGCATTCGCGTGAACGTAGACAAAGCAATCTTGCGCCGCGAGCGCTTGGCAGATCGCGCCGCCGATATCGCCGCTGCCGCCGGTGACGAGGGCGCGACGTGATGGGGTTTGCGTGTTCATGGGCTCTCCTTTGTCATCACCGCCGCGCGTCCCTCGGCAAGCACGACGCCTGCGTGTTCGATTCGAAACGCGTATTGCATCGCGCCAGCACCGACGGCGATCTTTCGCGCATGAACGTCGAGATCGTGCGGCAAGTCGTCAACGCGCACGACGTGAAGTTTCACCTCGCGCAGGGACACGAGCAATCCCGGCGCGGCCGTGCCGCCTTCGCGTTGCGCGAGCAGGCCACCGTGCACGGCCATCGCCTGGGCACCAAACTCGCACAGGTTGACGGCATGCAAGCGGCCGTCCGCGCGCAAGGGGTTTTGCGGATCGCGATGCGAGCTGGCGCATGCGTGGATGTGCGATTCATCCCATGCGACCACGGCGTCGAGCAGGCCCATCGCGCCGCGATGCGGGATCAGGTGTTGCCAGTGCGCCTTATCCAGCATCGCGATCGTGTCTCGTTGAATCAGTGCGCATCGCCATTTGCGTCGACAGGATGAAATGGAACGCGACGCCCAGCGCCACGGTCGCACCGATCGCGCGCAGCACTGGCACGGCGGACGTGGCGAGCAAGCCGAACACGAGCACCGCGGCGGCGACGCACACGAGCGTGGCGTGCAACGTGCGCCGCGCTTCGTCGGCATCGGCGACAGGGCGCTCGAAGAACAGCGCGTAGTGCAGGCCGAGTCCGGCGGCGAGCGTGACCGCAACCAAGTGGAACAGGCTCAGCGGCACACCGCAGACGCGCAGCACGGCGATGGCGAGCAGGGTTGCCAGCGACATCGGCGCGAGCACGTGCCAGGCGCGGCGCGCATTGCGGAACGCCAGACCGACCGCAAGCACGAGCAGCACGAAGGCCACTCCGAGCGCTTGCAGGATTCGCGTGCGGTATTGCGCGACGAGGGTTTCAGATGCGGATTTCAGATCGAGCAGATGCACCGAGCCGCCGGTCTGCGCGGCGATGCCGGCGAGCACGGACGGATCGTGCACGCCGTCGAGCGCGGTCAGCCCGTACCATTTGCCATCGCGTTCGACCAGCATCGCGGCAAGTCGTGCGCCGAACGGCGAGTGCTCGAAGACTTCTGGCGAGAGCGGCGACAGATCACGCGCGGCTTCCACATCGTCGATGAAGGGTGCGAACAGGCCGGGCTGGAACGGCAGGTCTTTCAGTGCCGCATCCAACGCGGCAGTCAGCGTCGCGCGATCCGGCAACCGGGCCTGACGCGAACGCTGGGTTTCCAGGCTCGGCAGCCAGCGCGACGGCAATTCCACGTCATCGACGGCATGCGCGGAGATCCACTGGTCCATTTGTGCAGAAATGCGTTCGGACAATTGCAGCACCGCATCGGCACTGTCCGCATGCAACACGAGCAGGTAGCGCACATCCGGCGCGCCGAGCGCGGCGCGCAATTTGCCTTCGCGCGCGAGTTCGGCCGGCGGCGCGGGCGCGAGCGCGGCGAGATCGTTCTGCCACAGCGGCGCGGGCGCGAACCACAGTGCCAGCAAAGCCAATGCCAGCGCGATCCACGGCAATGCACGCGGCCTTGGCATGGCGGCAAGCCAACGTTGTGCGCGTTGCATCAGCGGTGAAGCGGCGACGTCGCGGAATCGCTCCGGCAACAACGGCGGCAACAGCCAGCGCGTGGCCGCGCCGGCCACGAGCAGGGCGACGATGGTGAACACGGCGAGTTGCTGCAGGCCGGGCACGCCGGAGGCGAGAAACGCGAGATAAGCGATGCAGGCCGAAACGATGGCCAGGCGCAGCAACGGCCACACATCGCGAACGCCGGCGGCGCTGCCCGTGCCGGCGCGGCGATGGCTGAACACGCGGATCGGATATTCCTGGGCGACGCCGAGCAGGGTGAAACCGAATGCGAGGGTGATGCCGTGCACGCTGCCGAAGACGAAAACGATCGCGGCGAGCCCGGCCAGTGCGCCGCTGGCCAGCGGCAGGGCGACCAGCGCAAGGATGCTCGCGCTGCGATAGGCGAGCAGCAGCAGGATCGCGAATCCCGCCGTGCCGATTGCGCTCAGGCGTTCGGCTTCGGCGCGTGTCGACGCGGCGATCTGCGCGCCGATGTAGCCCGGTCCGCTGATCGTGAGTTTCGCCGCTGCCGCGTCGGGCAATGCGGTGAACGCCGCACGCAAAGCCGCGATGGCCTCGGCCTGTGCGGCGGTGTCGAGTCCCGGCGCACGCGTCGTCGCAATAAGCAGCGCTTCTTCGTGCAACGAAATCCAGACGCCATCGCGCAACGCCGGCGCGTGGCGCGGCGTCCAGCGCTGCGCCAGCGCAAGCGTTTCCAGTGTGGGATCGTGCGGCAGGATGTCTTCCAGCGAACTTGCGGCCGGCGAGCCCAGATCCTGCAGCCGCTCTTCCAATTGCTCGCGCAGGAACGGCTCATCGAATCGCGCACGATCCAGCGTCGGCGACAACAGATAGCGATACGGCAGCAGCTTGGCATCGAGTTGGATGAGGGATTCGCTACCATTCACCGCCTGCGTGAATCGCTTGTCGGCGCGCAGGGAATGCACGAGTCCGCGGCTCAGCGCCGCGAGTTTTTCCGGCGGCGCGCCCGAGATCGCCATCAGCAGCAGGCGCGAGGCCGGACCGTCGCCGATTTCATCCATCAGGACTTTCTGATCCGCATTGCGCGGCGGCGGCATGAAACTGCGTAAATCATTATTGACCACAAGCGTGTGTTGCACCGCGAAAGCGGCGAGCGCCAGTGCAAGCCACCACAGCGTGATGCCGACTAGGCGGCCGCGGCCGCTCATGGCGCGCGACAAAGCGTAGCGAGTGCCGCCGTCGTGGGCGGCTGCGGCAGCTTCGCCGCCGCCAGCGGACCGAGCAGCATCACGCTGGCATCGCCGTTGGCCTGCTGCAAGGTGAAGCAGTGCGGCTCGTTGCCGGCACCGTCGATGACGAATTCCCGTAGATGCGCAGACGGCGCCGCATCGTGCGGCGTCAGTGTAAGCGTCCAACTGCCGGTATTGTCCACAAGTGAAATGGTATACAGCGTCGCCAGCGCGGCCGCGTCGCCGCCGAGCAGGGCGGAAAATCCGCCCATCAGTGCCTTGAGTTCCGGTGCGCGCTCCAGATCGAAATGTTTCGGTGTGCGATCCGCGCGCGTCACGGTCACGTTGTCGCCGGATATCGTCGTGGTTTCGCGATATGGCGCATCCACGCGCTTGCCGAGCTTGTCCGCACCGCCGTAGTCGAGTTCGCCGCGCAGGATCAGCGGGCGCGTGAGCTGGTGCACGAAACGCACCTCGGTGTACGCCGTCGATGCCGGCACCGGGCGCTTGAGGCGCGCGATCAAATCCGCCGCGTCAGGCGGTGGTGTCGCGGCCAGCAACAGCGCGGGAAGAAGAATCCCAAAAGTCATAGAAGTTGAACCAGTTGAATGGATCCAGGCGTGTGTAGTATTCCAGACGCGCGGCGAAACGTTGCACCAGTTCATCGAGCCGCATGGGCCGCTGTGCACGCGGGATCGCTGCGCCGACACCGAATGTCTCGAAAAACACCTTGTAGCGATTACCGCCGCGGTACAGGCCGAACGCTAGTACGACGGGCAATTCCAGTGCGGCAGCGATGAGATACGGCGCGACCGGGAATTGCGCCGGCGTACCGAAGAATTCCGCCGTGCGCGTCGCCTCGCCCGGCCGCGCACGGTCGCCAAGCAGGCCGACCAGCGCACCTTGCGCGGCCGCGTCGCGAATCGCGAGAACCACGTCGGTACCATCGCCGCCGGCGTCGATGACCATGTCCGCCACTGCCGGATTGAGCGCGTGCAGCAACTCGGTCAATGCCGGCGTCTGGCCACGATCCATCAGCATGCGTACCTTCAGGTCGGGCCTGGCTTCTGCGAGCACGCGCAACGCTTCGAAGCTGCCGATGTGCGCGCCCAGCAGGATTGCACCACGGCCCGGCGCGAGCTGCGTTTCGAGCTGGTCGAGACCGCGCACGTCGATTGCGAACCCGCGCGTGGATCGCGCCAGCAGGAACACGCGGTCGAGGATCGTCGCCGCGTAGCAATGGATGTGCTTGAGCACATCCCACATGCGCGCCGGGCGCCCGAGG
>JAICYA010000444.1 GCA_025934455.1 Rudaea sp. | reverse complement strand
GGCACCGGATTGCTGTTCCACGTCTTCGACCATTACGGCCCGCTTGCCGAAGGCGCGATCGCCCGGCGCCCGAACGGCGTGATGATCAGCAACGGCCAGGGCCCCGCCCCCGCCTATGCGCTGGTCGGCCTGCAGGAACGCGGCCGCCTGCTCATCGACGAGGGCGCGCAAATCTACGAAGGCCAGCTCGTCGGCATCCACGCCAAGGACAACGACCTCACCGTCAACGCACTGCGCGCCAAGCAGCTCACCAACATCCGCGCCGCCGGCAAGGACGACAACGTGCAGCTCACGCCGCCGATCCGCATGTCGCTGGAACAGGCGCTGGAATTCATCGAGGACGATGAACTCGTCGAAGTCACGCCGAAGTCGATCCGACTGCGCAAGAAGCACCTGACCGAGAACGACCGCAAGCGCGCGTCGCGGCAGGCGGCGTAGTCACGCATGCAAGTCCGCGCACACGTTACCGAGACGATTTTCCTGGCCCACGCAGGTCTGGCAACACACATTCGGGTATAAACTCCGCCGCGTTGTTGCCACGCCCGCGGAGTTCCCCATGTTCATTCGAGGTCTTCGACCTACCGCGCTTCTGGCTGTCCTTTGTATGTTCACCGCGCGCGCCGGCGCCGCCCCGCCCGCGCCATTCGCCTTCGACGAATCAACTATCGCGGCACTCGAAGCCAAGATGGCCTCGGGGGAACTGACTTCGCACGCACTCGTGCAGGCCTACCTCGACCGCATCGCGGCCATCGACAAATCCGGGCCGGCGATCAACGCGATCATCGAACTCAATCCCGATGCGCTCAAGATCGCCGACGCGCTCGATGCGGAACGCAAGGCGGGAAAGCTGCGCGGACCGCTGCACGGCATTCCAGTGCTGGTCAAGGACAACATCGGGACGCACGATGCGATGCACACCAGCGCCGGGTCCCTGGCGCTGGCCGATTCGATTCCAGCGGAGGATTCGACGGTCGCCGCAAAACTGCGCGCGGCCGGTGCCGTGATCCTGGGCAAGACGAACCTGAGCGAATGGGCGAATTTTCGTTCGACGCACTCCACCAGCGGCTGGAGCGGGCGCGGCGGACAAACCCGGAATCCGTACGCCCTCGACCGCAATCCCTGCGGATCGAGTTCCGGCACGGGCGCGGCGATCGCGGCGAATCTCGCCGCGGTGGGCGTTGGCACCGAGACCGACGGCTCGATCGTGTGCCCGTCGTCGGCGAACGGACTGGTCGGCATCAAACCCACGCTCGGCCTGGTCAGCCGCGCCGGCATCGTGCCGATCGCGCATAGCCAGGACACCGCCGGCCCGATGGCACGCAGCGTCGCCGATGCGGCCATGCTGCTGAATGCGCTTGCCGGTTCCGATCCGCGCGATCCAGCCACGCGCAATTCCGACAGGCAGCGCAGCGATTTCACGAAAGGTCTGGGTACCGGCGGTCTCAAGGGCGCGCGGATCGGCGTAGTGCGCAAGCTGGCCGGATTCGATCCGGACGTGGACGCCGTGCTCGCGCAAAACATTGCCGCCCTGAAATCGGCTGGCGCGGTGGTGGTCGATCCGGTGGAATTGCCGAATCTCGGCAAGTACGACGACGCCGAACTCACTGTGCTGCAATTCGAATTCAAGCACGACCTGGACGCCTATCTTGCCGGCCTGCCCGGCTCCGCGCAGTTGCCGCGCTCGTTGGCCGATCTGATCGCCTTCGACGAACGCGAGAAAGCGCGCGAAATGCCGTGGTTCGATCAGGAGTTGTTTGAGCAATCCGAAAAGCGCGGCGGCCTGAGCGATAAGACGTATCGTGCCGCGCTGGCGAAAGCGAAAAGACTTTCGGGTCCGGCCGGTATCGATGCTGCCTT
>JAICYA010000257.1 GCA_025934455.1 Rudaea sp. | reverse complement strand
TGGCGACAGCTTCCAGATCCGCCTGTTCGGCCGCGGCGCGCACGGCTCGATGCCGCAGGCGAGCATCGATCCGGTGGTGATGGCGGCGGCGACCGTGCTGCGCCTGCAGACGATCGTGTCGCGCGAACTGGCCGCGACCGAAGCGGCAGTGATCACGATTGGCGCTTTGCAGGCCGGTACCAAGGAGAACGTGATCCCCGACGAGGCGATCATCAAGCTCAACGTGCGCACCTTCGACGAAGGTGTGCGTAAGCGTGTGCTGGCGGCGATCACGCGCATCGTCAACGCGGAAGCAGCGGCATCGGGCGCGCCAAGGCCGCCTGAGATAACGCCGCTGGACCGTTACGCGCTGGTCGTCAACGACGCCGACGCGAACAAGAAAGTTGGCGATGCGTTTCGAAACCATTTCTCGGAGGCGCGCGTCGAGAAGACCCTGCCGACCTCGGCAAGCGAGGATTTCGGCTGCTTCGGCGCGGAGTGGAAGGTGCCTTCGGTATTCTGGTTCGTCGGCGGCACGGATCCGGATACCTACGCGAAAGCGAAGGCCGCGGGTCGGCTCAATGATTTGCCCACCAACCACAACCCCCGGTTCGCACCGGTCATTCATCCGACGTTGCAGACCGGGGTCGAAACGCTGGTCGTTGCGGCGCGGGCGTGGCTTTCGGCTTGAGGAGGTTTCAATAGATGGATATCGCCTGGATCGATTCGCACGCACGCATGATCCGCATATTGCTGACCGTGCTCGACCTGGGCGGCACCTTCGTGTTCGCGATCAGCGGCGCGGTGGCGGCGGTGCGCAATCGCCTCGACATTTTCGGCGTGATGGTACTGGCTTTCGCTGCGGGCAACGCCGGCGGCATTACCCGCGATGTGTTGATCGGCGCGGCGCCGCCAGCGGCGATCGCCAATCTGAGCTACGTCGGCATTTCGATACTGGCCGGCTTCATCGTGTTTTTCTGGAATTCGCTCATCACGCGTCTCGACCACCCGGTGCAATGGTTCGACGCCATCGGTCTGGCGTTTTTCGCCGTGGCGGGAGCGGAGAAGGCGCTGGTGCATGGACTGAATCCGGCGATGGCAGCATTGCTTGGCATGCTCACCGGCATCGGCGGCGGCATGCTGCGCGACGTGCTGGTCAACCAGATTCCCGTCGTCCTGCGCGCCGACCTGTACGCGCTGGCGGCATTGGCCGGAGCCAGTGCGGTGGTGGTGGGGCACATGCTGCATGTTTCGCCGATCGTCAACGCAGTCGTCGGCGGCGTTTTGTGCTTCGCGCTGCGCTACATGGCCATCCGCCACGGTTGGCATCTGCCATTGGCGCGGTTGCCGGAGACTACGGCAGCGGGACCAACCACACCCGAATCCCGGCCCAACGACAGGATTTCTTGACGCGGGGCCATTTTCTTGCGTTCGCGCATCGATGCGGCGCCATCTCGAGGGAATCTCTTTTGGCCCGAATCGCCGGATAACGGTAAAATCGCCGCCTTCGACCGGACGCGGGCTCCGCGCGGTCGCCCTGGCGATGCTTCCCGGATATGAAAACCCTTCTCGTCACCGGCGGTGCCGGCTTCATCGGCGGCAACTTCGTGCTCGGCCTGCTGGCCGAGGCCGGCGTGCGCGTGGTGAATCTGGACAAGCTCACCTACGCCGGCAACCTCGACACGCTGGCTAACCTGCGCGGCAATCCGAATCACGTCTTCGTGCAGGGCGATATCGGCGATCGCGCACTCGTGGCGAAGCTGTTGGCCGAGCACAAACCGACGGGTATCGTGAATTTCGCGGCCGAGTCGCATGTGGACCGTTCCATCGACGGTCCGGCGGAATTCGTCAACACCAATGTCGTCGGCACGCTGGCCTTGCTCGAGTGCGCGCTCGCTTACTGGCGCGCAGCGCCACTGGAAGCGCAGGACGGTTTCCGTTTCCTGCACGTATCGACCGACGAGGTCTACGGCTCGCTCGGGCCCGTCGGCCGCTTCCACGAGGAATCGCCGTACCAGCCGAATTCGCCTTACTCGGCGTCGAAGGCGGCGTCCGATCATCTGGTGCGCGCCTTCCATCACACCTACGGCCTGCCGACGCTGACCACGAACTGCTCGAACAACTACGGCCCGTACCAGTTTCCGGAAAAACTCATTCCGCTGATGATCCACAAGGCACACGTCGGCGAAAAGCTGCCGGTCTACGGCGACGGCCGCAACATCCGCGACTGGCTGTACGTGGGCGACCATTGCAGCGCCATCCGGCGCGTGCTCGAAATCGGTCGCACCGGCGAGGTCTACAACGTCGGCGGCGATGCCGAGCGCGAGAACATCCACGTCGTGAAAACGATCTGCAAACTCCTCGATGAGCGTCGGCCAATGAAAGACGGCACCAAGCGGGAATCGTTGATTGCCTATGTGAAGGATCGCCCCGGCCACGACCGCCGCTACGCGATCGACGCGGGCAAGTTGAAATCGCAGCTCGGCTGGCGCCAGACCGAATCGTTCGAGAGCGGCATCGCCAAGACCGTGGATTGGTATCTCGACAACCAGGAATGGTGCCAGCGTGTGCTGGACGGCAGTTATCGCGGCGAACGATTGGGTGTCGTGGCATGAGCTCGCAGATCAGCAAAGGCATCATCCTCGCCGGCGGTTCCGGCACGCGGCTGTATCCGCTGACCCAGGTGATCAGCAAGCAGCTGCTGCCGGTCTACGACAAGCCGATGGTCTACTACCCGCTGTCGACGCTGATGCTCGCCGGCATCCGCGAGGTACTGGTGATCAACACGCCGCACGAACAGGCCCTGTTCCAGCACCTGCTTGGCGATGGATCGCACTGGGGCATTTCGATCAAGTACGCCGTGCAGCCGAGCCCCGACGGCTTGGCGCAAGCCTTCATCATCGGCCGCGAATTCGTCAACGGCCAGCCGAGCTGCCTGATCCTCGGAGACAACATTTTCTACGGTCACGGCCTGACCGACGTGCTGCGCCACGCCGCGCAGCGCACCCACGGCGCGACCGTGTTCGGCTACTGGGTGCGCGATCCGGAGCGCTACGGCGTGGCCGAGTTCGACCATGCCGGCAAGGTGGTCGGCCTTGAGGAGAAACCGGCGCAGCCACGCTCCAACTACGCGGTTACCGGTTTGTATTTCTACGACCAGCGCGCCTGCGATTTCGCCGCCGCATTGAAACCGTCACCGCGCGGCGAACTGGAAATCACCGATCTCAACCGCTGCTACCTGCACGATTCTTCGCTGATGCTCGAGAAACTCGGCCGCGGTTTCGCCTGGCTCGACACCGGCACGCACGAGTCCCTGGTCGAAGCCTCGAACTACATCGAGACGATCGAGAACCGGCAGGGGTTGAAAGTCTGCTGTCCGGAAGAGATCGCCTTCATCAACGGCTGGATCGATGCCGAGCAGGTATTGCGCCTGGCCAAGCCGCTGGCCAAGAATGGCTACGGTCAATATTTGCAGCAGTTGGTGAAGCAGGGTCCGGTGGCATGAAGATCATCGAGACGATCCTGCCCGGCTGTGTCGTGATCGAGCCGCAGGTGCACGGCGACGCGCGCGGATTCTTCTACGAAAGCTTCCATGCTGAAAAGTATAAAAATGCCGGACTGGATCTCGCTTTTGTGCAGAGCAACGTTTCGCGTTCGGCGCATGGCGTTCTGCGCGGCCTGCATT
>JAICYA010000278.1 GCA_025934455.1 Rudaea sp. | reverse complement strand
TTCATCACGCCGAACCTGTGTCACGACGGTCACGATGCGCCGTGCAAGAACGGCGAGCCGGGCGGGCTGATTTCTGCCGATGCATTCCTGCGCGCGTGGGTGCCGAAGATTCTCGCGTCCCCGGCATTCCGGGAAGACGGCTTGCTCGTTGTCACCTTCGACGAAGGCACGGCGGGCGATGCTTGTTGCGGCGAACAGCCGCTACCCGACGGTCCGCCGCCGGGACGCTTCGGGCCAGGCGGCGGACGCATCGGCACGGTGCTGCTTTCACCCTACATCGCGCCGGGCACGACATCCGCGCAGGACTACAATCATTATTCCCTGCTGCGCAGCATCGAGGATTTGTTCGGCCTTCCGCACCTGGGCTATGCCGGCACAGCGGATCTGCATTCCTTTGGCAACGATGTCTATACGGTCAGCAAGCGCTAGGCGCTTCAGTCGCGCGCGCGAAAGCTCTTCGAGCGCTTCTGCATCGAACGCAAGGCGAAGCGATCCGGCAGCAACTTGAACAGGGATTTGATCGCGCGGTTGGCGCGACCGGTGATGCAGACGATTTCGCCGCGTTCGGCGGCGTCGACGCCGATGCGGGCGACCTCATCGGCGTGCATCCACATCCACTTCGGCATTTTCGAGACGATGCCGCGCGTGCCGGTGACGTCGTGGAATTCCGAGTAAGTGAATCCCGGGCAGACTGCGCACACGTTCACGCCCGTTGTCGTATTTTCCAGCGCCAGCGATTGCGAGAACTTGATCAGGAACGCTTTCGAGGCGCCGTAAAGCGTGTGCCCGGCCGAACCCGGGATGTGTCCGGCCAGCGAGGCGATGTTGAGGATGCGGCCGTAGCCACGCTGCTGCATGCCCGGCAGCAATTTATAGATGAGCTCGCAGGGCACGGTCATCAACACGCGGATGAAATCCGCATGCGTGCGCCACGCCGGCGCGAGGAAACTTCCGGGCACGCCGTAGCCGGCGTTGTTGACCAGGATGTCGATGGCGATGCCGCGATGCGCGATTTCGGCGCACAGGGTTTCCACGGCGACAGGATCGGCCAGGTCGGCGGCGATGCATTCGCAGCGTACACCGTGCTTTTCGCGGAGTTCTGAGGCGAGCGCATCGAGGCGGTCCGTGCGCCGCGCGGTCAGCACCAGCGCGCAGCTGCGCGCAGCGAGTTCGCGCGCGAAGGCGGCGCCGATGCCGGCCGAGGCGCCAGTGACGAGGGCGAAGCGGTTTGCATAAATGGCGGTGTCCATGCGGCGATTCTATCCTCTTGCCGGTTGGGTTATCCTGCGCGCCGCTGATATTCGGGGTTGGCCATGCGTCGCAAGATCGTTGCCGGAAACTGGAAAATGCACGGTACGCGCGCGAGCGCGCGTGCGCTCGTCGATGCGATCGCGAAGGCGCCGCCGATGGCCTGCGAGATTGCCGTGTTCCCGCCGTTTCCCTACCTGGCCGAATTGATCTCGTCGCATGTGGGCACGTCGATCCAATTCGGCGCGCAGGACGTCAGTGCGCACGACAAGGGCGCCTTCACCGGCGAGGTGGCGGCCTGCATGGTCAAGGACAGCGGCGCGCGTTATGCCTTGATCGGACACTCTGAGCGACGCCAGTACCACGCCGAGTCGAACGAGGTCGTCGCGGCCAAATACGCGCAGGCGCAGGCGGCCGGGCTGGTTCCAGTGCTGTGCGTGGGCGAGACGCTGGAGCAGCGCGACGCCGGTCAAACGCAAGTCGTGATCGCCGCCCAACTCGATGCCGTGATCGCGCGTAGCACGGTCGCGAGCCTCGTGGCAGCGGTAGTCGCCTACGAGCCGGTCTGGGCGATCGGCACCGGGCGCACGGCGACGCCGGATCAGGCCCAGGCCGTACATGCGTTCATCCGTGACAAAATCCGCCGGGAAGATGCTAAAATCTCCGGCTCGCTGCCGATTTTGTATGGCGGCAGCGTGAAGCCGGACAATGCGGCCGGGCTATTTGCCCAGCCGGATATCGACGGCGGATTGATCGGCGGCGCCTCTCTGGTCGCCGCGGATTTTCTGGCCATCTGCGCCGCGGCGCAGGGTTGAATCGACGGAATTACCCATGTTGCTCACGATTTTCAACATCTTCTACGTGCTTGTCGCGATCGCGATGTGCGTGCTCATCCTCCTGCAGCGCGGCGATGGCGCGGCGGCAGGCTCGGGCTTCGGCGGTGGTGCCTCGGCGACGGTGTTCGGTGCGCGCGGCGCGTCCACCTTCCTCTCGCGCAGCACGGCGATCCTCGCGGCTGTCTTTTTCATCCTCAGCATCGCCATGGGCATTTACCTGCATCCCGTCGCGAACCCGAACAGCGATCTGGGTATCATGAGCGGCGTCGGTACGTCCGAGCCGGCCAAGGTGCCCGCGCCCGTTGCGGTACCCGCCGCGCCGGTCAAGAGCGACGTGCCGGCAGCTCCCGCCAAGAGCGATGTGCCGGCCGCGATGCCGGCTCCGGTTGCAGCGCCAGCGGCGGAAAAGAAAGACGGTGGCAAACCGGAAGCTACAAAGAAACAGTAGGCTCTTTCGAATAGTCCGATACAGGACGTATCGGGCTTGTACCAGGGATGGTCGTGCACACTCTTTGCCCAGGTGGCGGAATTGGTAGACGCACTACCTTGAGGTGGTAGCGCCGAAAGGCGTGGAGGTTCGAGTCCTCTCTTGGGCACCAACAAACAAACCCGCGCGTGCGGGTTTTTTTGTCGCTTCGCATTGCGTGTGCGGCGGCGCGCATGCGAAAATCGCCGGGCTTTGCCACCCTGCCATGAGGTGACTCGTCCCGTGCTGGCCGAATACCTGCCGATACTCCTGTTCCTGATCGTCGCCGGCGGCATCGGCGTGGCCTTGCTCGGCATTGGCGCACTGCTTGGTCCGCGCAGCGCGAACAAGGAAAAATCCGACGCCTACGAATGCGGCTTCGAAGCGTTCGAGGACGCGCGCATGAAATTCGACGTGCGCTATTACCTCATCGCCATCCTGTTCATCATCTTCGATCTGGAAATCGCCTTCCTGTTTCCGTGGGCGGTCGTGTTCAAGCACATCGGCATCGTCGCGCTGGTCGAGATGCTGATGTTCCTGTTGTTGCTGCTTTTGGGATTTGTGTACTGCTGGAAAAAGGGCGCGCTCGAATGGGAATGACCGACACCACCGTCGCGAAGAACCTTTTCCACAACCCGGTGCCGACCGGTCCGGTCGATGACATCCTGCGTCCGGACGGCGACAACCCGCTGCTGCAGCGCGGCTGGGCGACCGCGTCGATGGACGCGCTGGTCAACTGGGCGCGCACCGGCTCGATGTGGCCGATGACTTTCGGCCTGGCCTGCTGCGCGGTGGAGATGATGCATGCCGGAGCCGCGCGCATCGACCTGGACCGCTACGGCGTGGTGTTCCGGCCGAGTCCGCGCCAGTCCGACGTGATGATCGTGGCCGGTACCCTGGTCAACAAGATGGCGCCGGCGCTGCGCCGCGTCTACGACCAGATGCCGAATC
>JAICYA010000109.1 GCA_025934455.1 Rudaea sp. | reverse complement strand
CCATGCCCGCCGAGATCGAAACCGCGCTGGCGATGACCGTGCGCGAAGCGGTGACCAACATCCAGCGCCATGCGCGTGCGACGCGCGCGAGCATTGCGCTTGAACGTGCCGGCGGTCGATTGATCCTGCGCATTGCCGACAATGGCCGTGGCGGCGACATCGTCCCGGGCAATGGCTTGGCCGGCATGCGCGAACGACTGGCATCGGTCGGCGCGGAACTGCGTGTGGAATCGCAACGCGGCCACGGCACGACGCTGACGGCAAGCCTGCCGCTGCCGCAGCAGGAGGCCAGCATCGCCACCGCGATCGAATTGCGCACAACATGATTCGCGTACTGCTCGCCGAAGACCAGGCCATGGTGCGCGGCGCGCTGTCGGCGTTGCTCAAACTCGAATCGGATCTGGACGTGATCGGCTGTGCCGCCGACGGCGAGGAGGCGTGGCTGCTATGCCAGCGTGAGAAGCCCGATGTCGTCGTCACCGACATTGAAATGCCGAAGTTGACCGGGCTGGAACTTGCGCAGCGCATCCGCGACCGCGAGATCGGCGGCAAGGTCATCATCCTGACCACATTTGCGCGACCGGGATTCCTGCGCCGCGCGCTCGACGCCGGCGTCGGCGGCTATTTGTTGAAAGACGCACCCGCCGAACAGCTCGCCGAGGCGATCCGCAAGGTGCATCGCGGCGGACGCGCCATCGATCCGCAGCTCGCACTCGAAGCCTGGTCCGGCGACGATCCGTTCAACGACCGAGAGCGCCAGGTGCTGCGCCTCGCGGGCGAGGGCCTGTCCGCCGGCGACATTGCCGCGCAACTGCATCTGTCGCAGGGCACCGTGCGCAATTACCTGTCCGAGGCGATCGGCAAGCTCGGCGTGAGTAACCGGATCGAGGCGTATCGATTGGCCAGGATGAAAGGTTGGTTATAGCTTCGCGCGGCGCTGCGTTGAAGCGCAGCGCTTGCGCGAGGCTACAGGTGAGACATGGATGTCGAACGGAGGAGATCCATGGATGGTGCTTGGTTTCGACCAGTCATCTCGCCCGCGTACAATCACGCGGTGAAGAAATCCGACTTTCACTACGACCTTCCGCCCGAATTGATCGCGCAGGCGCCCTTGTCCGAGCGTTCGGCTAGCCGTCTGCTCGTGGTCGATGTGCCGGAGAAACGCTTTGCCGACAAGCGCTTCACCGACTTGACCGGATTCCTGCGCGACGGCGACCTGCTCGTGTTCAATGACACGCGCGTACTGCCGGCACGTCTGTATGGCAGGAAGGAAACCGGCGGCGCGGTGGAAATCCTCATCGAGCGCGTCAGCGGCGCGCACGAAGCGATCGCGCAGATCGGCGTAAGCAAGAAACCCAAGGCCGGCAGCAGGATCGTGCTCGAAGACGGCAGCGCGCTCGAAGTGCTCGGTCGCGATGGTGAATTTTATACTTTGCGCCACAAAGGCCCCGAGGCGCTGGAAAAACTCCTGCTGCGCCTGGGCCACATGCCTTTGCCGCCGTACATCGCGCGCGCCGACGAGGCCACCGACGCCGAACGCTATCAAACCGTTTATGCCAAGGCGCCCGGTGCGGTCGCGGCACCGACCGCCGGCCTGCATTTCGATGCGCCGCTGCTCGACGCGCTGCGCGCCAAGGGCGTGGATTTCGGCTACGTCACCCTGCATGTGGGTGCGGGCACGTTCCAGCCGTTGCGCAGCGAGCGCGTCGAAGATCACACCATGCACCGCGAGTGGCTCAACGTCGGTGCGGAACTCGTGGAAAAAATCCGCCACACGCGCGCGCGCGGCGGACGCGTCATCGCGGTCGGCACTACGGTGGTGCGCGCGCTGGAATCGGCCATGCGCGATGGGCAGGTGCAGCCCTTCGCCGGCGAGACGCAGATTTTCATCTTCCCCGGCTATCGCATCGCCAGCGCCGATGCGCTGATCACGAATTTCCATCTACCGGAATCCACGCTACTGATGCTGGTGTCGGCGTTCGCCGGACGCGAGCTGATGCTCGATGCCTATCGACATGCGGTGGCAGAACGCTACCGGTTTTTCTCGTATGGTGATGCCATGCTGATTTTGCCGAAAGGCGCCAACGAATGAGTTCGATGCAATTCCAGTTGCTTGCCAGCGATGGCTCCGCGCGCCGCGGTCGGGTGACGTTTCCGCGCGGGACCATCGAGACACCCGCGTTCATGCCGGTGGGCACCTATGGATCGGTGAAGGGCATGACGCCGCGTTCGGTGGCGGAGACCGGCGCGCAGATCATCCTCGGCAACACGTTCCATCTATGGCTGCGGCCCGGATTGGATGTGATCGGCGAGTTCGGCGGCCTGCACAAGTTCATCGGTTGGAACAAACCCATCCTCACCGATTCCGGCGGTTTCCAGGTGTTTTCGCTGGCCGAGCGCCGCAAGATCACGGAGGAGGGCGTGCGCTTCGCCTCGCCGGTGGACGGTTCGCGCGTGTTTCTGTCGCCGGAGGAATCCATGCGCATCCAGCGCACGCTCGATTCCGACATCGCCATGATCTTCGACGAATGCACGCCGTATCCCGCGACCGAGAAACAAGTGCGGGCGTCGATGGAATTGTCCTTGCGCTGGGCCGAGCGTTCGCGGCGTGCTTTCGACGACCTGAAAAATCCGAATGCGTTGTTCGGCATCGTGCAGGGCGGCACGTATCCGCAGTGGCGCGAGGTATCCGCGCGCGGGCTGCTGCAAATCGGCTTCGACGGCTATGCGGTCGGTGGTCTTGCGGTCGGCGAACCCGAGGCCGAGCGCAATCGCACGCTGGAAGAAACGGTGCCGTTGCTGCCCGTTGACAGACCGCGCTATCTGATGGGAGTGGGGCGTCCGCAGGACATCGTCAAGGCGGTGCTGCGCGGCATCGACATGTTCGACTGCGTGATGCCGACACGCAACGCGCGCAACGCGCACATCTTCACGCGCAGCGGCGTGCTGCGCCTGCGCAACGCGCAGTACGAGCGCGACACGCGTCCCATCGACGAAGCCTGCGCCTGCTATGCCTGCGCATCCGGTTTCAGCCGTGCCTACCTGCGGCACCTCGACAAATGCGGCGAGATGCTCGGGCCGATGCTGGCCACGATCCACAACCTGCACTACTACCAGGATTTGATGCGCGGCCTGCGCGAGGCCATCGCCACGCGCACGCTGGCGGACTTCGTGGCCGGGTTCCATGAGGCGCAGGCCCAACCTCGCTGAGGTCCGGGGCGGGTGCATACCCCGCATCCGCATGGCATAATCCCCAGTCTTTTGACACACCCGCCGGTTTGCGGCGGGACGACAACGCGAGAACTCCATGGATTTCCTCATTTCCAACGCCTACGCGCAGGCAGCGGCTGGCGGTACGAACCCCGAGTCGAGCCTGCTTGCCTCGCCCCTCGTCTTCATCGGCATCATGGTCGTGATGATGTTCTTCATGTTCCGCTCGCAGTCCAAGCGGCAGAAGGAACTCAAGACCATGATCGCGGCCCTGGCCAAGGGTGACGAAGTCGTGAGCAACGGCGGCATCGCTGGCCGCATCGACGACATCGGCGAGAGTTTCCTGACCCTTGAAATCGCGCCGGACGTCAAGATCAAGTTGCAGAAGACGGCGATCTCGATGGTGTTGCCGAAAGGTACTCTCAAGTCGGCGTAATTTTTCTCCAAGCCCCCTTGAGTCAAGGGGGCGGCCCGTTGCGCAGCAACGGGTGGGGGATGTGGATGGATAACGCGCGATCGAAGTGAAATGCGATCGGGCTTTTTGGTGTAAAGGGTTTTGAGATGAACGACTTTCCCCGCTGGAAATACATCCTGGTTGCTGTGATCGTGCTGCTCGGCATTGTTTACGCGCTGCCGATCATCTACCCGCAGCAGCCGGCCGTACAGATTTCGGCGAACCGCGGCGCGACCGTCGACGCGGCGTTGAAGGAAAAGGTGCTCGGCATCCTGCAGACCGGAAAGATCGCGTTCAAGGACGTCGAGCTCAACGGCGACCGCCTGCTCGCGCGCTTTCCGAACACCGAAGTGCAGTTGGCCGCCTCCGACGCGCTCAAGACCGCGCTCGGCGACCAGTACATCGTCGCGCTGAACCTCGCCAGCACGGTGCCCGGCTGGTTGCGTGCGATCGGCGCGAATCGCATGCCGCTCGGCCTCGACCTGCAGGGCGGCGTGCACTTCCTGATGGAAATCGACCAGAAGGCGGCGCTCGACAAGATGCAGACGCGCTACGTCGACGATATCCGCACCGCACTGCGCAACGCCAAGATCCGCTACGAGTCGGTGAATGCCGGCGCGCAGGGCATCGTCGTGGTACTGCGTTCGGACGAGGACCGCAAGACCGCCGGCAATGTCATCGCCAAGGACGTGAACCAGCCCGAGAAACTGGGGAGCCAGCCGCCGCTGGAGATCGTCGATGGCACCACCACGGCAACGAGTTTTGCGCTTGTCGCGCGCATCCGCGAAGCCACGCTGCAGGAACAGCAGCGCTCGATCGTGGCCAGCAACCTGACCACTTTGCGCAATCGCGTCAACCAGCTTGGCGTGTCCGAGCCTCTGATCCAGCAGCAGGGTGCGAACCGCATCGTCGTGGAGCTGCCCGGCGTGCAGGACACGGCCGAGGCGAAGAAGATCCTCGGCGCGCAGGCGACGCTGGAATACCACGCAGTTGACGAAAACACGAATCCGCTCGAAGCGGCGAAGACCGGCATCGTGCCGCCGGATTCGCGGCTGTACTACACGCAGCGCCTGGGTCCGGACGGCAAACCGATGCCGATCGTGCTGAAGAAAAAAATCATTGTCGGCGGCGATGAACTCGTCGACGCGGCGGCGATTCCAGATCAGCAGACCGGTACGCCGGCGGTGTCGGTCACGCTCAACGCGCTTGGCGGCAAGCGCATGCTCGACTACACGCGCGAGAACGTCGGCCACCGCATGGCGGTGGTCTACATCGAGCGCATTCCGGAAACCAAGATCGTCGATGGCAAGGAAGTCCACACCGCCAAGGTCAATGAGGAAGTTATCAACGACGCGACCATCCAGGGCGTGTTTTCGAACAAATTCCAGACCACGGGCCTGGAAAGCCTGAAGACCGCGAGCGAGTTGTCGCTGCTGTTGCGCGCCGGTTCGCTGGCCGCGCCGGCGGACATCGTCGAACAGAACGTGATCGGTCCGAGCCTGGGCCAGGACAACATCGAGAAGGGCGGCCGGGCGGTGTTGCTGGGCCTGCTCGCAGTGCTGATCGCCGCGGCGCTCTACTACCACCTGTTCGGCCTGATCGCCGACATCGCGCTGGTGCTGAACCTGGTCCTGCTAATTGCGGTGCTGAGTGTGTTCCAGGCCACCCTGACCATGCCCGGCATTGCCGGTATCGTGTTGACGCTCGGCATGGCCATCGACGCGAACGTGCTGGTCAACGAGCGCATCCGCGAGGAGTTGCGCAACGGCCTGACGCCGCTGGCCGCGATTCGTGCCGGCTACGACAAGGCGTGGGCGACGATTCTCGACGCGAACGTTACCCACCTGCTCGCCGCGTTCGGCCTGTTCGCCTTTGGCTCCGGCCCGATCAAGGGCTTCGCGGTGACCCTGGCGATCGGTATCCTGACCTCGATGTTCACCTCGGTCACGGTCACCCACGCCATCACCAATCTCATCCACAGCGGCCGCAAGCTTCGCGGCCTGGCGGTCGGCGGCGGTCACGCGCGTCCGGCGGGAGCCTGATTCATGGAAATCTTCAAACACGACGCATCATTCGACTTCCTGCGCTGGGGCAAGATCAGCCTGGTCATTTCCGCGTTGCTGGTGATCGGATCGATCGGTGTGATCTTCACGCGCGGCCTGAACTACGGCCTCGACTTCACCGGCGGCATCCTGATCAGCGTCAAATACGAGCAGCCCGTCGACATCAGCGATGTACGCAGCGCATTGGATACGGCCGGTTTCGACCACGCGGTCGTGCAGAGCGTGGGCGGCGCGCGCGAGGTTTCGATCCGTCTGCAGCCGAGCCGCGACAAGGCCGCCGACGCAGGCGCCGGCACGGTCAAGCAGAGCGACAAGGTCGCTGCCGACGTGATGACCGCGCTCAAGGCCAAGCGCAGCGACGCGACCATGTCGCGCGATCCCGATTACGTCGGTCCGGAAGTCGGCGATGAACTCAAGAGCGATGGCGTGACCGCCGTCATCTTCGTCATCATCGGCATCATGATCTACATCGGCATCCGCTTCGAGAAGCGCTTCGCCATCGCCGCGATCGCGTCGGAGTTCCACGACACGATCCTCACGCTCGGCTTCTTCTCGCTGACCCAGCTCGAGTTCGACCTGACCGTGCTCGCCGCGCTGCTCGCGGTGATCGGCTACTCGATCAACGACAAGGTCGTCGTGTTCGACCGCGTGCGCGAGCTGTTCCGACTGACCCGCAAGGCCGAGCCATACGAAAAAGCCTACATGTCGAAGGATGGCAGAAAGATTCCTCTGCTGGTTGGAGCTACGTTGCTGGCGGACGTGGAGGGCCACGAACCCGAGGTGGCTGTTTTCCAAGACCCGGTGCTTGCTAGGCGGGATTCGAATTGATGGTGGCTGCGGCGTAATCAATATCTGCTTGCGAGCTGCTCGCGGCCGCTGCGGTGGCGATCGATGTGTCCGCTCTGGGCCAAGAAGGCGATTTTGTCGCCATCCGTGCTCAGGCACTATTCCGGCAGCCCCGCGGCATCAAGCATTTCGCCCAGAGCCGCGGAGAGCCCCGGCGCGCAATCCACTCCGGAAAATTGCCGGCCGTACTGGAAGGCTGGGTGCAAT
>JAICYA010000316.1 GCA_025934455.1 Rudaea sp. | reverse complement strand
GTGCGGCTGATGCGGTTGAGCTTGTTGATCGTCTCGATCATGTGCACCGGAATGCGGATGGTGCGCGCCTGGTCGGCGATCGAGCGCGTGATCGCCTGGCGGATCCACCACGTCGCGTAGGTCGAGAACTTGTAGCCGCGGCGGTATTCGAACTTGTCCACCGCCTTCATCAGGCCGATGTTGCCTTCCTGGATCAGGTCGAGGAACTGCAAGCCGCGATTGGTATACTTTTTCGCGATGGAGATGACCAGGCGCAGGTTGGCCTCGACCATTTCCTTCTTCGCGCGCCGTGCCTTGGCTTCGCCGATCGACATCGCGCGATTGATTTCCTTGATGTCGGTGAGCGACAGGTACAGGGTCTTTTCCAGGGCGATGAGCTTTTCCTGCTCGGCCACGATGTCGGCCTTGTGCGCGCGGATCGCCGACGCCCACTTCTGCTTCTTGCGAATCACTTCGTCGGCAAAATGCAGGTTCACCTCGTAGGCGGTGAAGGCCTTGAGGAAATCCTTGCGCGGCATTTTCGCCTGCCTGACGCAGATGTCCATGATCACGCGCTCGTGGCCACGGATCGTCGCGACCACCTCGCGCAACTTGCGCACGAAGGCATCGATCATGATCGACGGCAGCTTGAGCTTGAGAAACGCCTCGGCCATCGTCTCGCGCGCCTTCTGCGTCTTCTTGTCGCCGCCACCGTACTTGTCCGCCGCCTTCTGGAACTTGGCGTAGAGACTGCGCAGCTCGTCCATGCGCCGCGTCACCTCGGCGGGGTCCGGGCCGGTTTCGCCGGGGCCGGCTTCTTCCGCGTCCCCGTTCTGTTTTTCGTCTTTTTCGTCTTCCTCGTCCGCGGCCGCGGCGGGCTCGGCATCGAGCATGGCGTCGTCCATGCCCGGCACTTCGATGTCGGCGAAGCCGGTGAGCACTTCGGACAAGCGCTTCTTGCCCTCCAGGTGCTGGTCGTATTCCTCGACCAGCAGCTTGATCGACCACGGGAAGGTGGCCAGCGCGGTCTGCACCTGGCCGAGGCCTTCCTCGATGCGCTTGGCGATGGCGATTTCGCCTTCGCGCGTGAGCAGCTCGACCGTGCCCATCTCGCGCATGTACATGCGCACGGGATCGGTGGTGCGGCCGACTTCGGCGTCGACCGCGCTGAGCACGGCCACGGCTTCCTCGGTGGCGGTCTCGTCGTCGGTGGCGACCGGGTTCTCCGGCAGCAGGGTCTCGGTATCGGGCGCGACTTCGTGCACCTCGATACCCATGTCGTTGATCATGCCGATGATGTCTTCGATCTGCTCCGGATCGACGATGTCGTCGGGCAGGTGATCGTTGACCTCGGCATAGGTCAGGTAGCCCTGTTCCTTGCCCTTGATGATCAGGGTCTTGATTTCGGACTGCTGCGGATTGGTGTTTTCGATGGCCATGGGGCGTGCTATATGCGTGAATGCAAGACTTGAAAGTATAGGAGGGGTGTCAAATGCTCAGGATTCCAGCCAGAACGTGACGGGCCCGTCGTTGACCAGGTTCACCGTCATATGGGCGCCGAAACGACCGATTTCCACCAGGGAATGGTGATTTTTTGCGATTTCGACCAGGCGTTCGAACCAGCGCCGGCCGGTCTCCGGCGTGGCGGCAGCGGTGAAGCTTGGACGCATGCCGGAACCCGTATCCGCCGCCAGGGTGAACTGCGGCACCAGCAGCAAGCCGCCGCCGGTATCGGCAAGGGAGCGGTTCATTTTCCCGTTCGTGTCGGCGAACACACGGTAGCCAAGCAGGCGTTCGCACAAGCGCTGCGCCTGCGTCTCGCCGTCGTCCGGCTGTACCGCGACGAGCGCCAACAATCCGGGACCGATGCGCGCGACCGTCGCGCCGTCCACGTCCACGGATGCCGTGGTGACGCGCTGGATCAGGGCGATCATCGATCCATCGCCTGCCGGTACAATCGCGGTTTTCCGATTCCATCGTCTTGATGCGTTGGCATGTCGCCGCCTTGTATTTCCTGTTGCGCCTGACCGGCCGTCTGCCGCTGCGGGCGCTGCACCGCATCGGCGCGGCGCTGGGCTGGCTGCTCTGCCACCTGCCGAACCCGTTGCGGCGCAAGGCCGTGCAGACCCTGTCCCATGTAAGAACGCAAATCAGCGGCAAAAACAGTCACGATCTGCTCAAACCCGCGCTGATCGAAACCGGCAAGGGTGCGCTGGAACTATGCAAGATCTGGTCCGGCAATCCGCAAGCCGCGCTCGGATTGATCCGCGAAGTCCGCGGCAACGAGCATTTCGACGCGGCCCTGGCTGCCGGCAAGGGACTCATCATTGCCGCGCCGCACCTGGGCTGCTGGGAACTGCTGAATTTCTGGCTGTGCAGCCGCACCCCCATCGCCATCGCCTACCGGCCACCGCGCCGCGCCGAGATCGAGCCGCTGCTGATCCGCGCGCGTGGGGCGCTCGCCGCCGAGCAGGTGCGTGCGGAAGGCGCCGCTGGCGTGCGCGCGTTGTTCAAGCGATTGAATGCCGGCGGCGTGATCGGCATCCTGCCCGACCAGCAACCCAAGGCAGGCGAAGGCCAGTTCGCCCCGTTCTTCGGCACGCAGGCGCTGACCATGGTGCTGCTCTCGCGCCTCGCCCAGCGCACCGGCGCGACCGTGCTGTTCGCCTTCGCCGAACGCCTGTCCAAAGGCGCCGGTTTCCGCATCCATATCCTGCCCGCGCCGGAAGGCATCGCCGACGCCGAGCTGCCGACCGCCGTCGCCGCAGTCAACCGTGGCGTCGAGGATTGCGTGTGCATCGCGCCGGAACAATATCAGTGGGCCTACAAGCGCTATTCGCTTCGACCACGTAACTAATTGATTTATAATATTTAAATTAATTTAGTAGGTAGGCTGGTAGGTAAGTGCCGTGCTGGATTCTCGAATTCGCTAGCCATTGTGGAATCCTTGACCGTCGCCATCGAAGCCCAGCACAGCGCTACAGGGCCGCTCATGATGCAAACAGTGCTGAGTCCTTGAGCAAGACTCCTAGCTTTGCGGTGGCGACCTTCGCAAT
>JAICYA010000211.1 GCA_025934455.1 Rudaea sp. | reverse complement strand
GTTTGCGTTGCCGCGTTCGCCGGTCGACACGGCCGAATACGCGCTCGGCTTGCATGCGAGCACGCTGGTGCGCGATGGCGGCACCTTGCAGATCGGCATCGGCGTGCTGTCCGACGCGCTGGTGCATGCGCTGCTGCTGCGCCACCAGCGAAATGAGGACTATCGCGCCGCGCTCGATGCGCTTGGCAACGTCGATGCACAACTTTGCGCGCGCTGCGGCGGCGCGGAGCGCTTCGCGCGCGGCCTCTACGGCGCCAGCGAAATGGTCATGGATGGCTTCATGCAACTGGCGCGTGCGGGCATTCTTTCGCGTCGCGTTTTCGACGACCTCGATGTCGAAAAAGCGCTGGCGACCGGGCGTACCGTAGATGTTTCCGAACGCCACGACGGGCGCTACCTGCGCGGCGCGTTCTATCTTGGTTCCAGGGATTTCTACGCCTGGCTACGCGGATTGCAGGGCGCGGATTTCGACGGCCTGTCGATGACGCGCGTGTCCGACATCAATCAACTTTACGGCGGGCGCGAAACGCTCGATGCGCTGCAACGCCGCGACGCACGTTTTTTCAATACCTGCATGATGGCGACGCTGCTCGGGGCGGCGGTGTCGGACACGCTGGAGAACGGCCAGGTCGTCAGTGGCGTGGGCGGCCAGTACAACTTCGTCGCGATGGCACACGCGCTGGAAGGCGGACGTTCGATCCTGCTGTTGCGCGCTACCCGCCGCAGTGGCGGCAAACTGCGCTCGAACATCGTCTGGAATTACGGTCAGGCCACGATCCCGCGCCACTTGCGCGATGTCTATGTGACCGAATACGGCGTAGCCGACCTGCGCGGCAAATCCGACGAGGACTGCATCATCGCCATGCTCGGCATCGCCGATGCGCGCTTCGTCGATGCGCTGGCCGCGCAGGCCAAAGCCGCCGGGAAACTGCGCCACGACTTCACCATTCCTGCCGCCTGGCGCCGGAACACGCCGGAATCGCTGATCGCAGCGTTGGCGCCGCATCGCGAACGCTTCCCGCGTTTTCCATTCGGTAGCGATTTCGACGAGGTCGAGTTGCGCCTCCTGCCCGCACTCCAGCGCTTGCAGGCGCTGTCCGCGAACAAGTTGAGGTTCGCCGGGTTTGCCGTCGCCGCCATGCTGACCGGTGCGCCTCGAGCCGAAGATGCGCCGCTGCTCGCGCGCCTGGGTCTGGCGCAGCCGCGCGGTCTTGCCGAGCGCCTGTTGCGCCGCTTAGTGGCGCATGCCTTGCGCCACGCCTGATCGGGTCGTCATCTGCGTTCAGGAGTATACTTGCACCCCGGTGTACAGGGGTCGGCGATGAGTGCGTTGTTCGAGCGATTGGCCAGCGGGCTGCCGGAACGGCATGTTGCGCGCCGCAATTCGTTCGCCAGCGACGCCAAGTCCCTGCGCCAGTGGCTGGCGCAATTGCCGCTGGCGAATCCCGGCGCGACTGCGCGCCTGCTGATTTCCGCGCTGCGCGAGATGAACCAGTTGCGTATCGATGCGCAACAACGCATCGATGCTCTGGAAATGCTGCGCGAACCGATCGGCAATATTGTGAGCGTGCTGGTCAAGCAGGTGCTGGGTGACAGTTTTCCGCTGCCGCCGCAGAAGCAGCAGCTTGGGCAACTTGCGCAGGATTTCGAACACGAGCTGGCGCTTGGCTACTGCGCGGCAATCTACGATCTTTGCGCGCCGGCGGGGGCCGTGCCGTTCCTGCGCGGGAAATCCGTCGCGCTGGCATTGACGCGCGCCATCCAGCATCGGGGCGGCAGCCTGTACCAGAATTATCTGCGCTACCACGCGCCGCCACCGGGCGCCTGGCAGAACCTGCACGACCTGTTCGGTTTCGCCACGGCCGTCGGCGCCGACGAGAAGCCGGTGCCGGATCCACGCGGCGGCACCACGACCGTGCGCAAGGTCTACATTCATTCCTTGCTGTTCGCACTATCCAATCCGTACCGGTTCACGCAGCGTGAGAACGGCGATATCTACGCCCTGACGCGGATGTGGGCCGAGCATTGCGAACTGCGCGAGGGTCGCGCGCCGGCCGGGGCGATCGCGATCCGCACCGACAGCGACCGCAGCCCGGGTTATCTGCCGGAAGAACGCGAGGAGCCGGATGTGGACTCCTGGGCGCTGGAAATCAGCGGCCTGTTGCGCTTCCTCGAAAGCCATCTGGCCTTGCTGCCGCCGGGCACGCAGACGACGGAATTCGGCACCCGCGGTGCGCCCGTCAGCGTGACGACGGATTTCGTCGCGCGCCTCGTGCAGGCCTGGCAGAGCAGCAGCGACCGTGGCCAGCCGCGCCTGCCGGCGGGACACGCGCTCGACACGGTCATCGGTCTGCACGATCTGCACTATGTGCTGGCGGGGAACATGGATTTCGAGGGTTTCCTGGTCAAGACACGTGGCGTCGCCATCACCTTGCACGAGAGCGATCGTGCTGCGGTCTGGGCGAATTCCGGCGCGAATGCGCGCATCCGGCGCCTGCCGGCGCGCGTGCTCGACCAGAGCCTGGGCGGCTACCGACTGGCATGGGAAAATGCCGATGGCATGCGCATGAAAGTGGGCGAACTGGTCGGGCTGGCCGCGCTGGCGGACGACGACGAATCGTGTGACTGGATGGTCGGCGCGATCCGTTGGCTGCGCATCGAGGCGGGTGGCATGCAGGCGGGTGTCGAGTTGCTGGCGCGACGTGCGCAGCCCGCGGCGGTACGCAGCTACGATGAACTCGGCGTGCCGCGCGCGGCGATGCGTGCGCTGGCGCTCGAGGACCTGAATGGCGCGAACGCAACGCCGGCCGTCGTCGTGCCGGCGTTGTTCGATCGCGATGCCACCGAAATCGAATTGACCCGGCCGGGCGATCCGTTCAGCTGGCCGGTGGAGCCATCCATCGAGACCCTGCGCGGCTTGCGCGCCAGCGACAGCGGCGGCGGATACTTCCGCATCGAAATGCGCGCGGCGGCAGACGGCGAAGCAGCCGCGAATGCGCTGCGCGCGGCGAACGACGACGCCGGCGTCGCCGCCCGGGTGCGCGGCGAGGGCGCTTGACGAGCGCGCCGCGGACGGGTCAACTGTCCGCCTCGGCAAGTTCCCAACGGCAATGAATTTCGAAGATCAGAATGCAGGCGTGCAGCCACGCCGGCGCAGCGTGGGCGTGCTGGTCGGCAGCGTGCAGGTCGGCGGCGACACGCCCATCATCGTGCAGTCGATGACGAATACCGATACCGCCGATGTCGCCGGCACCGCGAAACAGGTCGCCGAGCTGGCGCGCGCGGGATCGGAACTCGTGCGCATCACCGTCAACACCCCGGAAGCGGCGGCTGCCGTGCCGCGCATCCGCGAGCGCCTGGACATGATGGGCGTCGGCGTGCCGCTGATCGGCGATTTCCACTACAACGGCCATCAGCTGCTCGCGACCGAACCGGCTTGCGCGCAGGCGTTGGCGAAATACCGGATCAACCCCGGCAACGTCGGCTTCGGCAAGAAGCGCGATGCACAATTTTCGGCCATCATCGATTTCGCGCTGAAGTACGAAAAGCCCGTGCGCATCGGCGCCAATTGGGGGTCGCTCGACCAGTCCATGCTCGGTGCGCTGATGGATGAAAACCATGCGCGCAGCGAACCGTGGGACGCGGCACGGGTCGCGCGCGAAGCCTTGATCCGTTCTGCCCTGGATTCAGCGGCACGCGCAAAAGAATTAGGATTAACTTCCAATCGTATCTTGTTGTCTTGCAAGGTTTCTGGCGTTCAGGAATTGATCGCGGTCTACCGCGACCTCGCCGCACGTTGCGACTACGCGCTGCATCTGGGCCTGACCGAGGCGGGCATGGGCAGCAAGGGCATCGTCGCCTCGACCGCGGCGCTGGCGATACTCCTGCAGGAAGGTATCGGCGACACGATTCGCATCTCGCTGACGCCCGAGCCGGGAGAGTCGCGCACGCGCGAGGTGATCGTCGCGCAGGAGTTGTTGCAGACCATGGGACTGCGCGCGTTCACGCCGCTTGTCACGGCTTGCCCGGGTTGCGGACGCACGACGAGCACGCTGTTCCAGGAACTGGCCAAGACCGTGCAGGATCACGTGCGCGCGAAAATGCCGGAATGGCGCATCCAGTACGACGGCGTCGAGAACCTCACCCTTGCCGTGATGGGCTGTGTGGTGAACGGGCCGGGCGAGTCGCGCCACGCCGACATCGGCATTTCGCTGCCCGGCACCGGCGAGGCGCCGGCGGCGCCGGTCTTCATCGACGGCCAGAAGGCGATGACGTTGCGCGGTGAAAATATCGCGGCCGAGTTCGTCGGCGTCGTCGAAGACTACGTAGCGCGCAAATACACCCCGCGGCATTGAATCGTCACGGACATGTCGTGCCGGCGAT
>JAICYA010000010.1 GCA_025934455.1 Rudaea sp. | reverse complement strand
TACGAACGTCTGCGCGCGAGTCTGGATTCGCTCGCCGCCGATCCCGTGCTCGGCAAGCTCGCGACCGGCGAACGCGGACTCGCCGAACAGGCGGTGCAAACGTTGGTGACGGATCGCTCCGGCGGCAAGGACGGACGCGCGTTCCGCGTGTACGTGGCCGAACGGCGCGTCGATATCGCCTACGCCGCGGCGCAGGCCGCCAATCAGCAGAACCAGCTCGACGAACTCAGCCGCGAGCACGATCGAATCCTGTTGCAGGCGGCACAACGCGAAGCCGAACAGGCGCGCGCCGATGCCGAACGCCAGCGCTTGCAGAACATGATCCGCGCCGAGGAAGTCGACAGGCTGCGCGCCGAAGGGGAACAGAGCGCGCAGGAGGCCCAGGCCGCGCAGGCGCAGGCCGATCAGGCGCAAAAGCTCATCGCCGCGCAGGCCAAGGCGACGGAACTGGCGCGCAAGGAGGCGCAGCTCGCCGAAGCGGCCAATACCGACCTGCGCCGGCGCCTGAACAATCTCTCTGCCACGCGCGGCGCCGAAGGCATGCAGATGACGCTGGACGACATCGCCTTCGCGCCGGGCCAGGCCAATTTGCGCCCGGCGGCGAAATCGAGCCTGGGCAAGCTCGTCGCGTTCGTGAACCGCGATCGGTCCAAGCCGATCCGCATCGAGGGCCACACCGACGCCAGCGGCAACACGCACGCCAACCAGGTGCTGTCGCAACGTCGCGCGGACGCGGTGCGCGACGCGCTGGTCGCTGCCGGCGTCGCCGCAAATCGCATCACCGCGGTGGGTCTTGGCGAGAGCCAGCCGGTCGCCGACAACACCACCGAGGAAGGCCGAGCGCGCAACCGGCGGGTGGATGTGATTCTTGAGGACAAGTAGAGTCCTGAACGGGATTTTCTTGCCGGATTAACGACTTGCAGGTCCGCAAAAATGCGGTTGATTCGGTCGCTGCAAAGGAGTAGGGTCGAACTGCCGCAGCGGGCAAATCCACGCACTCGCGGCAGTCGCCAAACATGATTGCAGCCGCCGAGCCAATAACATTGCATGGCTCACCACGAAAGGTGAGCCGCGCACCGGCGAGCGTGCAATTCCCGGCATTCCCTTTGTTTCCCGCAAACCGCGTTCGCCCCATGGGCGACTGCGGCGCGCGCGTTTTCCTGAAAAATACAGGAGGTCGGCTGATGTTCGAGAACCAGCAGAAAGACGTCGAAAATCTGATCAAGTCCGATTCGGAATTCCGCAGCCTCTACCAGCGCCACAAGGAGTTGGACGGCAAGGTGCGCGATGCCGAATTGGGTGTGCTGCCGATGGACGACACCACGCTGCACAACATGAAGAAAGAAAAACTCTGGGCCAAGGACAAGTTGATCCACATGTGGGAGCGGCATCGCGCTTCCGCGCATTGAACTTGCGCGCTCGGCGCCCGCGCCTGTCCGCGGGCGCCGCCGGCTACGCCGCATGCGTTATCATTCCCCGATTCGCGCCGTGGGCGCGTGTCCTGTGACTGCCTGATCGGGTCCTCCGGCCCGAGTGCCGGAAACCCATGACCATCCACAACAGCGTGCTCGAACTGATCGGCTCCACGCCGATCGTCAAGGCGCAGCGCCTCGATGCGGGCGCTTGCGAACTCTTCCTCAAGCTGGAAAGCGCCAATCCTGGCGGCTCGATCAAGGATCGCATCGGTCTTTCCATGATCGAATCGGCCGAGCGCGCCGGCAAGATCAAACCCGGCGATACGCTCGTCGAAGGCACGGCCGGCAACACCGGCATCGGCCTCGCCCTGGTCGCGCAGCAGAAGGGTTATCGCCTCATCCTCGTCGTGCCGGACAAGATGAGCCGCGAGAAGATCTTCAATCTCAAGGCGATGGGCGCGGAAGTGGTGCTCACGCGCTCGGACGTGGCCAAGGGCCATCCGCAGTACTACCAGGACATGGCCGAGCGCCTCGCACGCGAAACGCCGGGTGCGTATTTCATCAACCAATTCGGCAATCCCGACAACCCGCGTGCGCACGAGGAAGGCACGGGCCCGGAAATCCTCGCGCAGATGGACGGCAAACTCGACGCCATCGTGTTCGGCTGCGGTTCGTCCGGCACCATGACCGGCCTGTCGCGACACTTCGCCAAGGCCGCGCCGAACGTGGAGTTGATCCTCGCCGATCCGGTCGGATCGATCCTCGCCCAGTACATCAACGAGGGCACGCTTTCGACGAAATCCGCGTCGTGGATGGTCGAAGGCATCGGCGAGGATTTTCTGCCCTCGATCTCGGATTTTTCGCGGGTGAAGAAAGCCTACGCGATCAGCGACAAGGAAAGTTTCCTCGCCGGACGCGAATTGCTCGCGAAGGAAGGCATCCTTGGCGGATCCTCAACAGGAACATTGCTTGCCGCGGCGCTGAAATTTTGCCGCGAGCAGAAGACCCGCAAGCGCGTGCTGGTGCTCGTCTGCGACACCGGCAACAAGTACCTGTCGAAGATGTACAACGACTACTGGATGCTCGACAACGGCTTTCTCGAGCGCACGAACTTCGGCGACCTGCGGGATTTGATCCTGCGTCCGTATTCGCAGCGCGACACCGTCGTGGTCGGTCCGGCAGAACCGCTCACGACCGCTTACCAGCGCATGAAGCTGTACGACGTGTCGCAACTGCCGGTCATGGACGGCGACAAGATCGTCGGCATCGTCGACGAGTCCGACGTGCTGCTGCATGTCTACGGCGACGAATCCAAATTCCGCGATCCGGTGTCCACCGCGATGGCCAGCCGCCTGCAGATGCTCGACGTGAAATCGCCGATCGAATCGCTGTTGAAGATCTTCGAGGCCGGCCGCGTCGCGATCGTGATGGACGGGGAGAAATTCCTCGGGTTGATCACGCGGATTGATCTACTCAACTACCTTCGCAGACGGGTGCAATAAATGGCAAAGAACGACAAGAACCTCGGCCTTGGCACCCGCGCCATCCACGCCGGGCAAAGTCCCGATCCTTCGACCGGCGCGATCATGACGCCGATCTATGCGACCTCGACTTATGTGCAATCAAGTCCCGGCGTGCACAAGGGCTACGAGTATTCGCGCACGCAGAATCCCACCCGCATGGCTTACGAGCGCTGTGTGGCGGATCTGGAAGGCGGTCGCGCCGGCTACGCGTTCGCGTCGGGTCTGGCCGCGGCGGCGACGGTGCTCGACCTGCTCGATTCGGGTAGTCACGTCATCGCAATGGACGATCTGTACGGTGGCACCTATCGCCTGTTCGAGCGCGTACGCCGGCGCAGCGCCGGGCTCGATTTCACCTTCATCGACCTCAACGACGCGGCGGCGCTCAAGGCAGCGCTCAAGCCCAACACGCGCATGATCTGGGCCGAGACGCCGACCAATCCCATGCTCAAGCTCGTGGACTTGGCGAAGGTCGGCGCGTTTGCGCGCAAGCATGGACTGATCCTCGTCGTCGACAACACGTTCTCGTCGCCCATGCTGCAGCGTCCGCTCGAACACGGCGCGCACCTGGTGTTGCATTCGGCGACGAAGTACCTCAACGGCCACTCGGACATGGTCGGTGGCATCGTCGTCGCCGGCGACGATGCCGAACTCGCCGAAAAGATGGGATTCCTGCAGAACTCCGTCGGTGCCGTGGCCGGTCCGTTCGATGCCTTCCTCGCCATGCGTGGCTTGAAGACGCTGCACTTGCGCATGCGCGCGCATTGCGCGGGCGCGCTGGAGCTGGCGCAATGGCTGGAAAAGCACCGCCAAGTCGAGCGCGTGATTTATCCCGGCCTCAAATCGCATCCGCAACACGCACTCGCGAAGAAGCAGATGCACGGCTTCGGCGGCATCGTCACGATCGTCGTCAAGGGCGGATTGCGCAAGGCGCGGGCCGTGTTGGAGCGCTGTGAGTTGTTCGCACTCGCCGAGTCGCTCGGCGGCGTGGAAAGCCTGATCGAGCATCCGGCGATCATGACGCACGCCTCCGTGCCGCCAGCGAATCGCAAGCGCCTTGGCATCAGCGACGGATTGATCCGCTTGTCGGTCGGCGTCGAAGACGTGGGGGATTTGCGCGCGGAGCTGGCGGCGGCCTTGCGCGGGGCGTAAACGCCAATGACCTCCGGGACTTCTTCGACAGGCGCGCGCACAAGACGACCCGATACGGCGAGCGCGACCCGCGGCCAGAATCTGCAGATGGGAGCCGGGGTTCCCGTCCTCGTACTCGGCATGCACCGATCCGGTACGTCGGTGCTGGCAGGAACTCTGAAATCTCTCGGCGTTGCCGTCGGCGACGAAGACGCGATGATGCCTGCGCATCCCACCGACAATCCCACGGGTTATTGGGAGCGCTCCGATGTCGTCGCCAGCCACGACGAATTCCTGGCATCCGCCGGTTATTCCTGGAGCCGGGTGGCGGGCATCACGGCATCCGATTTTGCTCCGGCCGTGCTGCAGACTCTCGAAGAACGTCTGCGCCAGACGATCGCGCGACTCGATCGGGGCGGACGTCCGTGGCTGGTCAAGGATCCGCGCCTGTGCCTGCTCCTCCCGCAATGGTCGCGGCTTGTCGACGGCATCGCCTGCGTGGTCGCGGTACGCGATCCGCGCGATGTCGCGGCGTCGATCTTGCGCGAACGGTTGCGTGGCGCCTTCACCTCGAACTTCCTGCTGGCGCTGTGGGAGAAATACCTGCGTACGGCCCTGGCGGATTTGGCGGGCAGGCGCGCGCTGTTCGTTTCCTACGAACGCTTGCTGGCGGATCCGATGCGCGAAAGCGCGCGCATCAAGCGTGCGCTGGCCGAGCTGGGCGTCACCGGCCTGCACGATCCGTCCGCCAAGGAACTCGAAGCGTTCGTGGATCCGCGCTTGCAGCGCAGCGCAGCGCCTGCGCATTCGCGATTGTCGGAATCGCAGCAGCAGTTGTTCGCGTGGCTGGAGGCGCAGACACAAGCGCCTTCCGCGGTACCCGTGGAAGGCGTTCCCGACGGCATGCCGCCCGACGCCGCCTTACGCGAATACGAGCAGGTCTTCGCCTATTTCACCGGCGTCGGCAGGAACCAGGCAATAACGGATATGACCGCACAAGCGGGGGCCGTAAAAGGCGGTTTGGCGCCACTGCTGGAAGAGTTTTCCGCGCGTCAGGAGCGCGCCTTCCAGGCCACATTCGGAGAAATCTCTTCGGTAGTGCAGCAGCGCGTAAGGGATCTCGAAGCGGCTTTGTTCGAATCGAGGGAGCGCGAAGCGGCGGCGCGCAGCCGCATCGAGGAGCTTGTCGAGGAAACCAGGCTGGGCGAGGATACCCAGCGTAAATTGCGCCATGCACTGGAGAGCGAGTTGAAAGCCGAGGTGGACAGGCGCGACGCTCTGCTCGAGCGGAATGCGGAGTTGCAGTCGACATTGATCGCCATGACTGCGGAATTGGAATCCACCCGCGCTTCGCGCGACCGCGCGCTGGATGCCGCGGTCGAAATTCGTCGTGCGCTGGACTGGCAACTGAACGCGCGCAACGGAGAAAGCTGACCTTGGCCCTGCATTCGATAAGGAACATACCCGCGTACTACCGCGAGCATGGATTGCGCGCGCTTGTGCGTCACGCGATTCGCGTCGCTTCGGGGGCGACGCAAAACAAGGTGGATACGTTGGTGCGGGTCGCCACCGAAGCGCGCGCATTGCCGAGCGCGGAAGCGTTGGTCGAGGCGCGTTTCGACCAGTTGCGCGCGCTCGCCGTCGTGCGCGTTCCCGGCGCAGGACGTCGGGTCAACCTGGTGACGGACTCGATCAATACCGGGAGCCTGTTCGGCGGCGTCGGTACGGCGTTGATCCTCTGTGCGTTGCGCGCAAACGCGACCGGTGCCCGGTTGCGGATCGTGACGCGGACGGAAGCGCCGAATCCACGCGGCATCCATCGGGTGCTGTCCGCCAACGGAATCGTGCCGGCATCGAATCCCGAACTGGTGTTCATTCCCGTGTCCGGCTCCGACATATTCCTCGACGTGCACGATGGCGACGAGTTCATCACGACCTCATGGTGGACCACCTATTCGACGCTGCGCAGCATTGCGCCGGAGCGGGTGACGTACCTGCTGCAGGAAGACGAACGGATGTTCTATCCGCATGGCGACGATCGGGTGCGCTGCCAGGAAACCATCGGTCGGTCGGACATCCGTTTCCTGGTCAACACGCGCTTGCTGCACGATCATCTGGTCGCCGACGGGCTGGCCAACATCGCACGCTGCGCCACCTGGTTCGAGCCGGCGTTTCCGCATGCGGTGTATCACGCGGCACCGCGGCAGCCCGTGCCGAAGCGCCGGCTTTGCTTCTACGCGCGACCGAACAATCTGCGCAACTTGTTTTATCGTGGCATCGAATTGCTCAATGAGGCGTTGCAACGCGGCATCCTCGATCCGGAACACTGGGAGATCGTGTTCGTCGGCAAGGATATTCCCCGGCTCACGCTCGCCTGCGGTTGTGAGCCGCGATTGCTCGGCACGATGGCGTGGGACGACTATGCCGCGTTCCTGCGCAGCGTGGACCTGGGCTTTTATCTGATGAGCACGCCGCACCCGAGTTACCCGCCCCTGGATCTGGCGGCATCCGGCGGCGTCGTGTTGACCAATCGGTTCGGCCTCAAGCAGGATCTTTCGGCATATTCGGAGAACATCGTCCTCGCCGACCTGGATGTTGCGTCGCTCCTCGAAGGGCTGCGCCGCGCGGTCGCCTTGGCGCAGGACGACGTGAGCCGGGAGCGCAACTACGCTGCCAGCGGGCTTGTCCGGTCGTGGACGAAAGCATACGAACAATGCCGGTTTGCGGGGGACGCGGGCGATGTTCTTCGTTGACACGCCCCCGATCGGGGATTATCGCGATCCTTGGGCGGACGATTTCTGGACACGCTTTGCCGCATTCCAGCGCGGCTCTCATCGCGTCGCGTATTTTTACGAGAAGGCCGACAACAGCACGTTCCGTTACCGCGCCTACAACATGGCGCAAACGTTGAACGACGCAGGCGGCGAAATTTCCGCGGGCTATTTCTTCCCGAGCGACGGAAACAAGATCGACATGGTGTTGAATCTTGCCGACACGATCGTGCTGTGCCGGATGCGCTACGAAGCGGTCGTCGGCCGCATCGTGGCGATTGCCAAGGCGCGCGGCAAAACGGTCTTGTATGACGTGGACGACCTGGTTTTCGATGCCGATCTGACCCACATGATCCTGGGAACGCTGGCCCAGGATTTCGCCCACCCGGGCGTCTGGGACCACTGGTTCGCCTACATCTCGCGTATCGGCACGGCCCTGCGCCTGTGCGACGCGGCCATCACGACCAATCCGTACCTGGCAGGGCGAATTTCCGCCTTCACCGGCAAGCCGGCGTTCATCGTGCCGAACTACATGAACCGGCAGCAGCTGGAATTTTCGCAACGGCTCTACGCGGAGAAGCGCGAGCGCAATTTCCAGCGCAATGGGTTGCTCCATGTCGGCTATTTCAGCGGTACGCCAACGCATAAACGCGATTTCGATCTGGCCGTGCCGGCATTGGCGGATTTTCTCGACCGGCACGCGCATGTTCGCTTGCTGATCGTGGGTTACATGTCGGTCCCTTCCGAACTGGCGCGATTCTGCAATCGCATTGAGATATATCCGTTCCACGATTTCGTCAATCTGCAACGGATAATGTCGCTCGTCGAACTCAATATCGTGCCGCTCGTGGACAACGTGTTCACCCAATGCAAATCGGAATTGAAGTACTTCGAGGCAGCGGCGGTCGGCACGCTGACCATCGCCAGCCCAACCTCGACGTATGCGGCGGCGATCCGGCATGGCGTCAACGGCTGGCTGTCTTCGAGCCTGGATTGGAGCGTGGCCCTTGACGAAGCGATGGCCGAGGTGGAGCGAAGCAACGACATGTGGCAGGTAGCACGCGAGCAATCGGTGAATGCATACTCCGGGCCCGCGCTGATGGGCGCCATTGTGGAAGCAACGACATGGCGGAACTGACGTTTCGCGTGCGCTGCCCGCGCCTTAGGCTGCCCCTAGTTCGGTGAACCATGGCTGTCATGAACCTGACTGCGGTTGTAATCAACTTCAACACGGTCGAACACACGAAAACCAGTGTCCGCAGTTTGCGTGCCGCGCCGGAAGTGGGACACATCGTCGTGATCGACAACGGTTCGCAGGCCCGGGATCGCGACGAGTTGGCTGCGTTTGTCGCACAGGTTTCCGATGCGCGACTGTTGATGCTGCCGGTGAACCTGGGCTTTGCTGAGGGCAGCAATGCCGGTATTCGCGCCGCTCTGGAGGCACCTGACTGCGATGCGCTGCTTTTTCTGAACAGCGATGCGACGTTGGCGCCGGACGGCGCGCAGGCGTTGCTGGCCCTATTTGCCGAAGAAGAGACCATCGGTTCCGTCGGCGGACGTGTGACGAAGCCTGGCGGGTCCGTCGATTCGCTGGGCATCGCGTTTTATGCGTCCTGCCTTGCATCGAATCGCATGACGACGCGCGACAGGTTCTTCGGTCCAACCGGCGGCTGCGCGATCTACCGGCGCGAATTGCTGGAAAAACTGCAGGCCGAGCACGGACACATGTTCGATCCAGATTTTTTCTGCTATGCGGAAGATACGGATGTTGCCGCGCGCGCGTTGCTGCTTGGCTACCGCAGCGGGTATTGCGATGGTGTCGTCGCGCAACACGAGGGCCAGGCGAGCAGTGGCGGCGGATTCAACGATTTCATCTTGTACCACGGTATCCGCAACTCGGTCTGGATGCTGGTCAAATGCGTGCCCTGGCCCGTATTCTGGCTGTGCAGCCCGCTGATCGTCTTGATGCACGTGGCCATCTTCGTGCGGCATGGACTCGGCGGCAAAGGCAAGGTGGTACTGCGCCTGTATCGCGACGCCGTGCGCGGAATTCCGGCCATGCTGCGCAAGCGGCGCGCAATCCAGGCCAAGAGAAAAATCGGCGCGCTTGCGTTCATGCGCTGCATGACCTGGCGTTTTTACGATGCCGATTACCTGTCGCAGTCGCTACGACAGGTTTTTGCACGAGTCTTCCGCGACACCAATACGCGAATGGGGGATGGCAATGGGCAGTGAACGGCCTCTGGTGCGATCGACCCGCGTCCTTCGGTCTTTCCCTGCCCAGGAGCCTGTCAGGTTCATGCGCTGGCTTACCCCAAGGCGCCGCCGTCTGCTGGCGTATTTTCTGTCGCTGTGGGCACTCGTCCTTGGGTTCTTGCAGGTCATGCCGCAAACCGGCGCCATCGTGCACATGCGCCTGAGTTCCTCTGCATTTGGCACGGCACAGCGTTTTCAAGCCCAGTGGTACTACGACAGAGGCAGGGGACCGACGTCGCCATGGTTCAGCGAAACGGAGTCCGTGTCCGCGTTTCCTTCGCACGGCGACAGCGAAGTGACGTTCGCATTGCCAACCGGCATCTATCGCGGACTGCGCTTCGATCCGATCAATGGCGATGCCACCGTAAAGATCCTGTCCATGCGCTGGGATTTGCCGAATGGAGAAAGTGCCGGCGAGCTCAGCCTCGAAAATCTTGCCCCGCTTGCCAATATCAAGAGCATGTCCCGAAATGGAGGCGGCGTGGCAATCACGCCCACACCCGGGACGGATGATCCGCAAACGCAATTGGCAATTGCAAGTCCCATTTCCTTGGCTGCACCGCTTCGATCGTTTCCTGATCGGTTGGTGATCGCGTTTGAAATTTCGGCATTGGCATTCCTGGCCGGATGGCTTTTGCTGACTCGCGTGAGCATTCGTTTGCTTGTGGTTTCGGGGATGGTGTCGGCGGCTGTCTTGATCCTGGCGATGATGGTGGCCAGCAGCGGCACCATGGCCTACCACCCCGACGAACCCTCGCATGAGGCGTCGTATGCCTATTACGTCGATCATTGGCTGCCGCCGGCAGTCGATGATCCCGCCACGATTCCGTCCACGTCGGTTTGGGGGTTTTCCTATCTGTTCGAATTGGACGTTGTCTACGACATCGCGGCCCACGCGACGCGACAATTGCGTGAGTGGACGGATGACCCCGTGTTTTCCGCGCGCGTATTCCAACTCGCGTTGTGGACGACCTTGTGCGCGTTGGCGCTGTTTCGCAGGTATTGGGCCTGGGTGTTGTGCGCATTGCTGGTTTCACCGCAAGTCTGGTATGTGTTTTCATATTTCAATGCAGACGCATTTCCCCTGTTCTTGTCCATGATCGCCGCCGGGTTGGTTGCGGACGAAAAAAACGCACTGCACGAGCATCTGTCGACGGGCAGTCCCCGTCGCGTCGTCTACTGGATGGCGGTGGTCTGCATCGGATTGCTGCTCATCTCGAAACGAAATTACTTGCCGGTGATTCCTGCGTTCGTCCTGTGGCTCGCTGTTGCACAGCTGCGTTTGCGCGCGCGCGTCGTGATCGCGGGTTTGTGCGGTTTACTGATGCTCGGCATTGCGACTTTTATCGCGGATGTGCCGGCCATGGCACATTGGCACATGCCGCTGTCGCTCGCAGGTATTGCGCTGGTCGCGAGCGCGGCTGCGTTCACCGGGCGGCAGTGCTGGATAGACAAGGACAAGCGCCCGCGATTACTGCGCCTGGCGTGCTTCGTAACGCTATGCGTCGTGGTGGCGTTGCCACGCATAGCCTGGGACGTGCACGTCAATGGCTGGCCTGCGCAAAAGGCAGAGCGGATTCATGCGGTTGCCGAGGCGCGTGCAGGGCAGGATTTCAAGCCATCCGTGGTTGCACAAGGCCATGGCTATGCGACAAGCGGATTGGCAGCGAAGGGAGTTCCGCTGCTGGCCGTCGCATTCGAACCCTATGGTTGGCTGCGCAGCAGCCTGGCAAGCGCGTTCGGGGTGTACGGTTACATGAACGTGGTTGCGCCGACCTGGCTCTATGCTGGCCTCGTCGGGCTGGCCATCGGATTGCTTCTTGTCGTATTGAACAGGTTGCGCCAGGTTGAACCCGAACACTGGCTCGCACTCACTAGCATAGTCGTTGGTTCATGTGCGCTCGTGATGGCCAGCTCGTTGCTGTTTAGCTGGGTGGATACGCTCGAAGCGCAAGGCCGCTATCTCTTTCCCGCTTTGGCCATCTTTGCGCTCGCGCTGGGCAAGGCATCGTCAAGGCTGCGTGGCAAAGCCGTGATCGTTCTGATTGCGGGTGCGTGGCTGCTCTCGTTCTATTCGTTTGCGTGCGTCGCCTTGCCGGCATTCATGCGCGGCTGAAGCTATCGGGCTGCGCACTTGTCGGGCGTCAGGCCAAATACTGGCTGCCGAGATAGTCTCCCAAGCCCAGGTTGAACGACCAGGTGATGGCATGCAACTCGTGTGATTGCCGTGAATCGGCAATTTGCAGTGGAAAGAACTGGAAGAATGTATTGACTCCGATGTCTGCGAATGCGAAAGCTTTGCCACGCTAGAGAAACGACAACGAAAAAATGAAGATCATTGCCAAGGTGATAACCAGGTACACGCAAATTGGATAGCGTGACCAAATGTTCGTCCCTTCCGTGTTAGATGCTTTGGCGTCTGCCATATGAGTTCCTAGCGACCTCGCCATTGGGCCGTCACTCGGGCAAGCTGCTGGCTAATTGTGAATGGCAAATGGCGGATCAATCGCTTACGCAATCGGAACCAGCCAGAAGCGATGTCTTGGATTTCCGTTTCCGACGATATGCGAGTCATGCGAACGTTCGCCGGCAAAGCAGGAGCCCGATTGATATGGACATAGAGGATCGTATTGTATCGGTACCAGAATGACACGGCGGTGTCTGCGGCGATCAATGGCCGAACGTAATCGTAAGCTTCAAAACCATGTCTACGAAATTTCTCACGCCAGTAGTCGTAGGGTTGTTCGTTGACGTGAAATTCGCCGCCTTGGCCAGGTGGCGCGGCAGAAAAAAGAATGATCCCGGCGCTGTGCCGCACCAAGTTCGCCACGAACTGGTCGGCCGCATCGGCGCGGATGTGCTCGGCGACTTCGAGCGATTGCACGAGGTCGAACCGGTGCCCCAGTTCGAGGCGTTCAGCAAGGTCGGTTGGTACGAAGCAATCGCGTGCAATGACCAACGTGTTCGGATCGACATAGCCGCCATCGACGCCCATGATTTCTTCGACACCAGCTTCCTTCCAGGCGTTGAGCCACGTGCCCTTCGCGCAGCCGACGTCGAGTACGCTACGAATCTGTAATAGAGGGCGCAGCAGCATGGAAATCCTGCGTGCGGAATAAGTCGATGATCGATCCGCGTATTCCATGAATTGAGAGTTGTAATGATGTTGCGTCATCGCGTGCTCTCAACGGCCGCAGACGAAAAGACCAACGGCGATAAGTGCGATCCCGGCCCATTGCTGGAGTGAGATGTTCTCATGAAGCAGCAGGGCTGCCAGTGCAATCACGGCGACATATTGCAACGACACGACGATTTGCGCGGTGTGCAGTTCGATATGTCGCAACGCCCAGGAGTAGGCAAGTATCCCAAAGGCGAAAGATGCGATTCCGACTAATGTCTGCCAATTCAGCATGCCGAGGAATGCGGACTGTCTTTGCGTGGCACTCGATCCGAGTTTCAAAAAAACGTTGCCTGCGGCGTTGCAAGCTATGACCAGCGCAAGTGTGACGAAGCCGATGGCGCGTGGAGTTGCGAGAGTTTCCATCAGGGAATGGTCCTATCGTTGAGGGCTGTCCTGTGCCCGCCGAATTTCCACGAATTGCCGTTGCGAAAAATAATGTAGCTCGAACCGGACTCTATTTCCTGTGCATTGGCCAGCCACTGCTCGATTTCGCGTTTTGCAATGTAAGCGGTCTGCGGTGTCACCAACTGGTCGAAAGCGACGTGGCGGAAAAACGCAAATTCGCGCGGCGCGATCCACAAGCAGTAATCGCGCAACGGCGCGGCACGCCAGCGAGCGGGGTGATTGCCAATCACGGCGCGCAGCAGTTTCGCATACAGGTAGAACGGTACCGCCAGCGGCGTCGCAATAGCGTATTTCGTCAACCACCAGGGCAGGCGCGAGGCCAGCTTGCGGATCGGATCGACGAGTGCGATGACCAGTCCATTGCCTTCGCGTGCATACACCCAGCAGTGGAACCACCCGCCGGGGCGCACGTTGCGCAGTACGGCCTTGAAACCGGTTTCCGGCTCCTTGAGATGATGCAGCACGCCGATGCAGTAGACGACGTCGAAGCCGTCCGACGCGAACGTGGTCAGGTCGGCCTGGCGAACTTCCGCGTTTTGCGCACCAGCGCGCTGCAGGTTCGCGCGCGCGGTGTCGACGGATGAGCCGAGATCGACGCCGACGAGATGGCGTGGGTACCATGTTGCGCTGTGCACGAGCAGGCTGCCGTTGCCGCAGCCGAGTTCGAGCACATCGCGGCCGCGGAAGTCGGGTTCGGCTAGCGGTGCCATCCAGTCCTCGAATTGGTCGCGTGTGTACACCGACCCGGGTGGCAGGTTGTTCCACGAAGTGGCGAAAGCGTCGGCGGTGCGCTGATCCGTGCTCATGCGGCGATGGGTTCCCCGGATGCTGAAGCAGCTGGCGGATGCGGATGGTGCCACAGCGCGGATGCGTTCAGCGCGACCTCACTCCACAAATACAGGCGATGGTCCGCGCAGTGCGAGCGGTGCGCGGCAAGCTGGCGTTGCCAGAACGGCGCACGCGCACCAGTGACAGTGTCTGTTGCACCCAATTTGCCATCGGCCAGCCAGGCGCCAACTGGCAGGGCAAACCCCTGCTTGCTCCGCGTCAGCACTTCCTTCGGCAGCAGCGACTGCGCGCATTGGCGCAGGATCCACTTGCTCGTGCCGCCGCGCAGCTTCATGCGCGCCGGGAGCCGGCGCAGGAAATCGACCAGTTCGCAATCGAGGAACGGCGCGCGCACTTCCAGCGAATGCAGCATGCTGGCGCGATCGACTTTCACGAGGATATCGTCCTGCAGATACAAGCGGATGTAGAAAGCGATGGTGCGTTCGATCGGATCGCTCGATGCGCAAGTATCCCATGCCTCGATCGCTTCGCTGTAGACATCGTCCAAGTCGAGCGGTGCGGAAAACAACTCGTTCAACTCGGACGGCGCCAGCGGCGCCATCCACACCGGCAAACGCAAGTGTGCGGGATGATCCATGCCGCGCAGGGTGCGCTTGAGGCGGAAATCCAGGCTCATGTAGCGATGCGAAACCGGCAGGCGTGCGGCCAGCATCGAAATCCCGCGATGTACAGATTTGGGCACGAGCTTTTCGTACCAGCGCGCGTAGCGCAGCGCGCGGAAAGGATCGTAGCCGGCCAACAGTTCGTCCGCGCCGTCGCCGCCGAGCGCGACCGTGACCTGCCGGCGCGCGTGCTGGCATAGCAGATAGGTGGGCAGCATGGACGAATCGGCAATGGGCTCGTCCCAGCGCGCGGCAAGGTCTGGCAGGATGTCGAGCGCGCGCTGAATCGACAGGGTTTCGATCTGGTGATCCGCGCCGACGTGCTCGGCGACGAGCCGGGCATAGCGGGTTTCGTCGAAGCTCGCTTCTTCGAAACCGATGGAAAATGCCTTGATCCTGTCCTTGCCGGCATGGCGCATCGCCAACGCGGTCACGGTGGACGAATCGATGCCGCCAGACAGGAAACAACCGACCGGCACGTCGGCGACGTGGCGGCGTGCAACGGCGGCGTCGAGCCTGGTGCGGAATTCCTCGATCAATTCGCCTTCGCTGCGCGCAGCGTGCTGCGGCGCCGGCTGGTATTGCCAGTAGCACGCAACGCGGTGCGCGAGGTCGTCGAGATCAAGCGTCAGCGAATGTCCCGCGGGCAGTTTCGCCACGCCCTCGATGAAGGTCAGCGGCGCGGGCACGTAGCCGTAGGCGAAATACTTTTGCAGTGCGCGTTGCGACAAAGTGGCCGACACGGCGGGATGCTCGCGCAGCACGGTCAATTCCGAGGCGAACGCGAACGTGTCCTTGCCGGCGTAATAGAATAATGGCTTCTTGCCGAAACGATCGCGCGAGAAAAAAACCTTGCGTGTGCGGCGGTCGTAGATCGCGAATGCCCACATGCCGTTGAGGCGATTCGGTAGATCGTCGCCCCATTGCCGCCAGCCGTGCAGCAGCACTTCAGTGTCGGAATGGTCGCTGGCGAAG
>JAICYA010000288.1 GCA_025934455.1 Rudaea sp. | reverse complement strand
GGTACCGCTGAGGGCGTAGCTGCCGTCGTCGTTCGGTTCGGCGCGCGTTTTCAAAAGGCCGAGGTCGGAGCCGCAGTGCGCTTCGGTCAGGCACATCGTGCCGGTCCACTCGCCCGACACGATGGGTTTCAGGAAGGCTTCTTTCTGCCAATCCTCGCCGTGCACGCGCAATGCCTCGGTGGCGCCGTGCGAGAGCAGCGGGAAATTGCCCCACGCCAGGTTCGCCGAATCGAGCATTTCCTTGAGCGGCGCGCCGATGGATTCGGGCAGATGCTGGCCGCCGTAGGCTTCCGGTGCGGTCAGGCCGCTCCAGCCGCCGTCGACGTATTTTGCGTAGGCATCCTTGAATCCGGCTGGCGTTGTCACCGCGCCGGTGGCCTTGTCCAGCGCGCAGCCTTGCTCGTCGCCCGTCGCGTTCAGCGGCGCGAGCACGATTTCGGAAAACTTCGCGGCTTCGTCGAGAATCGCGTCGACCACGTCGCGCGTGGCGTTGGCGCCGCCATCGATGCGTGCGTACTGCGCGTCGAGCTTGAGCAGGTCGAACAGGACGAAGCGCATGTCCGCGAGCGGGGCTTTGTAGACTGTCATCGCAGCGTCCTCAACGATAGGAATTGGCCACGCCCGGAATCGGCGACAGCCGGCTCTTGTGCGCGAATTTGTAGTCTTTGTTTGCGGAGGGAATCTGGATGGTTCCCTTCAGCTCGTAGGCCACGCCGTCCGGGCGCGACAGGTCGGCCTTGAATGCTTTTGCCGCGTCGGGCGCGGGCGCAAGCGTGATGTCGAGGATGTCGGCGTTTTCGCCGGGGATGTCCATGTCCGCATTGGTGTCTATCGTGCCGGCTGCCTCGCCGCCGACGCGCAATTCCGCTTTGAATGCGCCGTAACGCACGGTCTGGTCGCTAAAATTCTCCAGCCGGACCTGCAGCTTCCAGCGCCCGTCCGCCAGCACGTCGAGTTGCTGGATGCTGGCACCGGGCGGATTGATCGGATGCTTGACCGGCCCGCAGGCGGCGAGCAGAACGAGCATCGATCCGAGCAGTAGAGTGCGCAGGAACTTACGCAACAAAGCGGGCATGGCCGTCACCGTTGTGGGCGAAGGCCTACATTAGCCAAAAGGCGGACGCGGTGGAAGCGGCGCGATGCCGCCGGTTCACGCGGCGTTCGCGGCGGGATGCTCGACCTGCGTGTACCGCGCCGGCTTGCGGTCGAGGAAGCCGAGGCCGTGGCAGTGGTTCATCACGTGCACGCCGTGCGCGCGCTGTTCGTCGCGGATCGAATCGCGCAGCTGCACCATCTTCGTCCAGTGTACTTTCGGACGGTAGTGGTGCTCGGCGTGGAAGCCGTTGTAGAGCCAGATCCAGTTGTAGAACCTGTTGTACGTCGACACGCCCCAGGCGATGGGGTCGTCCGGATTGCCCTTGAAGTGTTCGTAGTAGCCGTTCAACGACGACAACGAATGGCCGAGGTAGTAGAAGGGGACGAGGGCGAGGAAGGCGCGCCAGTCCCAGATCAGGCAGACGAGGTAGATGCCGACGACGATGTAGATTTCGCGCCAGATCCATTTGGCTTTCGCGGGAAATTTTTCCTTGACCCGGCGATAGACCTCGCCGATGTCGTCGCGGAAGTAGCTGTAGAACGTATACGTCCACGGGCTTTCCGGCTTGCCGTCCTTGCCGTGGCGCCAGATCGACAGCGGGTCGATCGTCGTGCCGTTTGCGCCGATGCGGTCCATGTTGCCGACGTGGTGGCGCAGATGGACGTGATGGTAGAACTCCTGCGAAAAGCCATCGCTCAGCGACAAGATCACGCTGTAGATCCGATTCAGCGTCGGCGAGGAGAAAAACGGATTGTGGATGAAGTTGTGGCTGGTGGAGTTGATGCTCCACGAGATGCTGATCGAATACACGCAGGCGAGTGGAATCCACAGCACCCACGGCATGGCGTGGAAGCCGAAGAACAAGGTGGCGACGAAAACCAGATGGCCAAGCACCATCAGCGCGGGAATCACGTCCCACGGGCTATAGGCGAAAAAGGCGGAACGGCTCGACATGCGTGCGGCGAAAGACGAAAATAGGCAATGGCCGATTTTGCCAGAAAGCCCCCCGCAATACGTTAAAGCCCCCTCAATTCAACCCCTTGCCGCTCAGGATTCCTTAATGCGCGGCGCCGATAATGCCGCCTCCGCATCCTGTCAGGTGATTCGCGTGTCCCACTGGACCATCCTCTGCGATTTCGACGGCACCGTCGCCGTCGACGACACCACCGACACGCTGCTGGAGCGTTTCGGCCGGCCCGGCTGGGAAGTGCTCGAATCGGACTGGAAGGCCGGTCGCATCAACTCGCACGATTGCATGGCCGGGCAGGTCGCCCTGCTCGACATGAGCCGTGACGAACTCGACGCGCACCTGGATGCGCGCGAAGTCGACCCTGCCTTCGGCTTGTTCGTCGATGCCGCGCATGCGCAGGGCATGCATCTGGTCGTGGTCAGCGATGGCCTGGATTACGCGATCCGCCGCATCCTCGCGCGCTCTGGATTCGAGTCGCTGCCCATCGTCGCCAATCACCTGCGCCAGGCTGGCGATCGCGAGTGGTCGCTGCAATTTCCGCATGCGAGCAAGGATTGCCGCGTCGGCAGCGGCACCTGCAAATGCGCGCGTGCCCGCGCCGCACACGAGCGCACGCTGCTGATCGGCGACGGCGCCTCGGATTTTTGCGTCGCCGAGACTGCCGATTTCGTTTTTGCCAAAGGCAAGCTGATCCAGCATTGCAAGTCCAGGAACATCCCGCACGCGGCCATCTCCGGTTTCGCCGATGCGTTGCCGTTGCTGTCCGGCCTGATCTCGAAAAAACCGGCCGTCGCCTGAAGTTTGAAAAGGAACCCATGTCCGACAAACAACTCATCTCCGGCCTGAACACGGGTCGCAGCGCAAAGCTCTTCGATGCCGCGTGCAAGCTCATTCCCGGCGGCGTCAACAGCACCGCGCGCGCGACCTGGTCCGGATGGAATCCCTATCCGCTGTTCGTGAAGGAAGGCAAGGGTTCACGCCTCACCGACGTCGACGGCAACGAGTACATCGACTACCTGCTCGGACTCGGGCCGATGATCTTCGGCCACCGGCCGGCGAAAGTGACCCAGGCCGTGGTCGATTTCATCCAGAACCGCGGCACCGTGTTCGCGCTGCCGACCGAGGACGAGGCGCGCCTCGCACAGAAAATCGTCGACGCGATTCCGAGCGTGGACATGGTGCGCCTGTGCAACACCGGCACCGAGGCCGTGCTCTATGCGACGCGCCTGGCGCGCGCGTTCACCATGCGCATCATGATCTTTCGTTTCGTGGGCTTGTACC
>JAICYA010000264.1 GCA_025934455.1 Rudaea sp. | reverse complement strand
ATGACGCGGCGGATTTCCTCGTCGCGGCCGATCACGGGATCGAGCTTGGACTTCTCGGCGCGCGCGGTCAGGTCGATCGTGTATTTTTCCAGCGCCTGGCGCTGGTCTTCAGCATTTTCGTTTTCCACTTTTTCGCCTCCGCGCATGCGTTCGATGGCGCTTTCCAGGTTCGCCTTGTTCGTGCCGGAATCCTTCAACGCGCGGCCGACCTCACCCTTGTCGTCCAACGCGGCGAGCACGAACAACTCGCTGGCGATGAATTGATCGCCACGCTGCTGCGCCAGCTTGTCGGTCAGGTTGAGCAGGCGCGTCAGGTCGTTGGAAACGTTGATGTTGCCCTCTTGACCTGCGACTTTCGGCAGCTTGTCCAGCGCCTGTCCGATACGGGTGCGCAAGCTCGGTACGTTCACGCCGGCCTGCGCGAGCAACGGCACGGTCGAGCCACCCTGCTGGTCGAGCAAGGCGGCCATGAGGTGCGCCGGTTCGAGCATGGTGTTGTCGCGCCCGACAGCCAGGCTTTGCGCATCGGCCAGCGCCTGCTGGAAGCGGCTTGTCAGCTTGTCCATTCGCATGGGGTCACCCTGAGAGGAAGACGGCCAGACGGCCGCGAGATGTCCCGTTTATGCGGTTTGGACCGCTTCGTTTCAAGCGTGGCGGGACGTCTTTTGCAGCCAGATCAGGCTCGCCATGCGCCCACTCTTCGCCCCATCGCGGCGCCAGGAATAGAACCGCGCATCGGCGAAGGTATCGAACCCACTACCGTAAATGCGAGTCACGCCAAGTGCTGCCAGACGCTGCCGCGCCAGTGCGTACAGATCGCAGTGCCAGTGACCGGGCCGGGTTGGTGCAAATGCGGCCTGCGCATCGGCGTGATGACGCAGGAACGCATCGCGCACCTCGTCGCCAACTTCATAGGATGCCGCGCCGATGGCGGGGCCGAGCCACGCCAGCAATTTTTCCGTAGTGGCGGTCATGCGCCGCACGCAAGCCTCCACCACGCCGCTGGACAATCCGCGCCAGCCGGCATGGATGGCGGCGATTTGTGAACCGTCGTCCGCGCACAGCAGGATCGGCAGGCAATCGGCAGACTGGATCGCGAGCACGACACCGGGTTCGGCGGTGAACGCCGCGTCGGCCTGCGGTTCATCATCGGGCATTTCCGCCGTCATGCGCAGGACACGATCGCCGTGCACCTGATGCAGCCAGCGCGGCGGCGCGGGCAACGCAAAGGCGCGTTGCAGCAGCGCACGATTGGCGTGCACGGTGGATTCGTCCTCACCGCTGCGCAGGCCGAGATTGAAGGCGTCGTAGGGCGGCGGCGAGTTGCCGGGCAACCGGCGCGTGGTGGTCAGCGCATGCATGCGCGGCGGGGCGGGCCAGTCCGGCACGATCACAGACGCCGCGATCGCGTCCGACATAAATCGGGCCTCAGCCATGTTCCTTCGAATCCGCGCGCAGCGCCGCTATCAGCACCTGCATGTCCTGCGGCAAATCGGCTTCGACGCGAATCGCGCGGCCGTCGGCCGGATGCGCGAATTCCAGCGTCTGCGCGTGCAGGGCCTGGCGCCGGAATGCACGCATCGCATCGGTCAGTTCGGGCGTCGCTCCCTTGGGCAGCTTCAGGCCGGCACCGTAGACCGGGTCGCCGACCAGCGCATGGCGCACATGCGCCATGTGCACGCGAATCTGGTGGGTGCGCCCGGTTTCCAGGCGGCATTCGATGAGCGTATGCGCGCGGAAACGTTCGCGCACCCGGTAGTGTGTGACCGCGGGCTTGCCAGCGGGTTCCTCGACGATGGCCTGCTTGAGCCGGTCGCGCGGATGGCGGCCGATCGGTGCGTCCACGCTGCCGCCGGCGATCATCGTTCCATAAACGACCGCGACGTATTGGCGGTGCATGGCGCGCGCCTGCAGCTGCTCGACCAGCGCCGTGTGTGCGCGCAGGGAGCGCGCCACCACCATCACGCCCGAGGTGTCCTTGTCGAGCCGGTGCACGATGCCGGCGCGCGGAATCTTCGCCAGTTCCGGATCGTGGTGCAGCAGCGCGTTCTGCAAGGTTCCGGACGGTTGCCCGGCGCCCGGATGCACGGTCAGTCCTGCCGGCTTGTTGACGACGATGACGTCGGCATCCTCGTAGCGGATGTCCAGCGCGATCGCTTCCGGCGCCATCGCCACTTCCGGCGCGAGTTCGGCGCGCAGGATCACTTCCTCGCCGCCGCGCACGATTTGACGCGGAATCGCTGCCGCGCCGTCCACGCGCACGTCGCCGGACTTGATCCAGGCGGTCAGCCGCGAGCGCGAAAATTCCGGGAACAGCTCGGCCAGGGCCTGATCCAGGCGGCGGCCGGCGGCCTCGGGCGGCAGGTGGGTGCGGCGCGTTGCGGGGTCTTGTTCCATGCTGAATGCCGTATCCGGTTTTTCAATCTTCTAACGCTTATCCGGTATTATCGCGGTTTGACCTTGCAAAAGCGTACCTTCCCCATGCGATTGCCCACCTTGTCCAAGCTTGGCCTGATCCTGTTCGCCGTCCTGCTCGGCGCCTGTCACCGCGGCGAACAGAAAAAGGATGCCGCCGAATACCTGCCAGTGGAACAGATGTATGCGGTCGCCAAGCAGGCGCTCGAGGACGGCAACCTGTCCAAGGCGATCCAGTATGACCAGCGCCTGATCGCGCGTTTTCCGTTCGGCCCTTACACCGAACAGGCCACGCTCGATCTCGCCTATGCGCAATACAAGAACGACAAGCGTGAGGACGCGTATTCGACGATCAACCGCTTCATCAAGACCTATCCGGCGCAAAAGCACGTCGACTATGCCTATTACCTGCGCGGGGTGATCAATTTCGACCGCGACCGCGGTTTCCTCGATCGCTACGCCAACCAGGACATGACCAAACGCGACCAGGCCAACACCTTGCAGTCGTTCGAGGATTTCAACGACCTGCTCACGCGCTTTCCGGACAGCCGCTACTCCGACGACGCGCGCCAGCGCATGGTCTACCTGCGCGACAACCTCGCCCGCGGCCAGCTCAACGTCGCGCAGTTCTACCTGCGCGAAGGCGCCTACGTGGCCGCCGCGAACCGGGCCAAGGACATCATCGAACGATACCAGCGCACGCCGGCCGTCGCCGATGCGCTGGCAATCCAGGTCATCGCCTACAAGAAACTCGGCCAGGACAAGCTTGCCGCAGACGCCGAGCGCGTGCTCAAACTCAACTATCCGAACCACCCTTACTTCGCCGGCAACTGGCCCAAGCATCCGCACTGGTGGTGGCGGATGATTCCGTTCCGGGGTTGAGTGCCAAGATCGTCAGGTGCCGTGCTGTTCCCAGACACCCAAATACAGCGCCTCCAACTCCCGGGTAAAACGCGGGCCGTCCATCAGCGGCGAAGCGCGCATGCGCGCAGGCAGCTCCGCGCGCAACTGCGCCAGACCCTGCGGGTCAGCAATTCGCGCTTTCACTACATCCACGAGCGTCTGTGGTGAGTCAGCGATCCATTCCGTCAGACCGACGTTGCTCAGCAAACTGACGCCGCCCCGTGCTAGCGCTCGATTGCCAGCGACGGTAACGACGGGCACGCCCATCAGCAAGGCATCACAGGTCGTCGTCGCGCCGTTGT
>JAICYA010000401.1 GCA_025934455.1 Rudaea sp. | reverse complement strand
CTTCCACGCCTCTCCCGCTGGCGGGAGAGGCCGTCGCGCATGGCGCGACGGGTGAGGGTGGATGCGTATCGGTGGCCACCCTCATCCGCCCTCCGGGCACCTTCTCCCGCCAGGGGGAGAAGGGAAACGCCGACTGTGTATCGGCCCTAATTCAGGATCAGGAAAACCGCCACCACATTGCGCCCTTCGCCGGCCAGTACGTTGAAGGTGCGCGCGGCGGCAGCGCTGTCCATGGTTTCCAGGCCGATTCCGCGTTTGAGGAATTGCGCCAGCACGGCCTGCGGCGGGAACACGGCGCGCGCGCCGGTGCCGAGCAGGACGACTTCGGGCTTGAAGGCGAGGATGGATTCGATGGCGTCGTCGTCGAATTGATCCGACTGGCGCACCGGAAAATCCTCGACGATGCGCGTGGCGCTGACGACGAGGCTGCGGTGCAGCACGCGGTCGATCACGGTGACGGATTGCGCATCCGCATGGCGCAGGAAAAATTGCTGTTCGTAGCGGTGTTCGGTGAGTTGCATGGGTTACCGGGGCAGCGCCAGTTTCGGCTTTTCTTCGTTGTGCCGGTAGAAGCAGGCGACGCGGCCGATGCTTTGCACGAGTTCGGCCTTGGCGCCGTCGCCGAGTTCGGCGATGTGCAGCTTGCGCTCGTCGCGATCGTCGCCGAGCTTGACCTTGACCAGTTCGTGCTGGTCGAGCGCGGCGGAAAATTCCTTGAGCAGGGCCGGCGTCACGCCCTTGTTGCCGGTCAGGATCACCGGCTTGAGGCTGTGCGCGAGGCCGCGCAGATAGCGTTTCTGGCTGGGCGAGAGCGGCATGGAAGCGACCGATTTGGGGTTTTACAGGGTATCATGCGGCTGTGCAGCATTTCGAGGCGTCGCGTGGCACGTAGCAAGTCCAGCTCGCGCTGGCTCAAGGAGCATTTCTCCGATCCCTTCGTCAAACGCGCGCAGGCCGAAGGCTGGCGTTCGCGCGCGGTGTTCAAGCTCGAGGAGTTGATCGAACGCGACCGCCTGCTCAAGCCGGGCATGGTCGTGGTGGATCTGGGCGCCGCGCCGGGCGGCTGGTCGCAGATGGTGCGCGAGCGCCTCGGCGACGCGGGCCGCATCGTGGCGCTGGACATCCTGCCGATGCAGGGCATCGCCGGAGTGGAGTTCATCGAGGGCGATTTCCGCGAGGACGAGGTTCTGCAACGACTGGAAGCGACGTTGCACGGCGCACCCGTCGACCTTGTGCTTTCGGACATCGCGCCCAATATGAGCGGTGTGGACGTGGCCGATCAGGCGCGCGCCATGCATCTGGCTGAATTGGCACAGGAATTCGCCGCCGTCCACCTGAAACCCGGCGGCGCGTTCGTGGTCAAACTGTTTCAGGGCCGCGGTTTCGACGAGTACGTGCGAAACTTGCGCAAGGCTTACGAGCGCGTCAGCATGCGCAAACCGAAGGCCTCACGCGCGCGCAGCCCTGAAGTTTACGCGTTGGCGACCGGCAAGAAGTGAGAGACACCATGAACGATATGGCCAAGAACCTGCTGCTCTGGATCGTGATCGCGGTCGTGCTGATCGCCGTGTTCCAGAGCTTCAATCCGCACAGCACGAGTCCGCGCAATATTTCCTATTCGGATTTCATGCAGCAGGTCGAGAACAATGCGGTCGCGCAGGTGTCGATCAGCCCCACCATGCCGTCCAACATCACCGGCAAGCGCAAGGATGGCAGTCCGCTGTCGACCACGGCGCCGTTCGATGACAGCCAGATGATCCCGACCCTGCGCTCGCACAATGTCGAGGTCACGCAGGAACCGGCGGACACGTCCAGTGTGTGGACACGCGTGCTGGTCGACTGGATTCCGTTCATCATCTTCATCGGCCTGCTGGTGTATTTCATGCGCCAGATGCAGGCCGGCGCGGGCGGCCGCGGCGCGATGAGTTTCGGCCGTTCGCGCGCGAAACTGCAGGGCGAGGACCAGGTCAAGATCAATTTCAGCGATGTGGCCGGTTGCGACGAAGCCAAGGAGGAAGTCGGCGAACTGGTCGAGTTCCTGCGCGATCCGGGCAAGTTCCAGAAACTGGGCGGGCGCATCCCGCGCGGCGTGCTGATGGTCGGATCCCCGGGCACCGGCAAGACCTTGCTCGCCAAGGCCATCGCGGGCGAAGCCAAGGTGCCGTTCTTCTCGATCTCGGGTTCCGATTT